>JADGBD010000025.1 GCA_015231665.1 Gammaproteobacteria bacterium | reverse complement strand
ATGGTGATGTTTTTCAAAAGTCTGTGCTCCGCAAGTGGTTGCCCTGGATCTGACTTGGTCAGATCAGGGCGCCGAAGTGGCATTAGGCAGTCGCTGCCTATAAAATACACGCTCAGCTGCGCCGGGACACCCCCGGCGTTTTGTTTTCATGAGGAATTGCTATGCCGATCATCACCCTTCCCGATGGCTCCAAGCGCCAGTTCGATGGGCCCGTCAGCGTTGCCCAGGTGGCGGCGGACATAGGCGCGGGCCTGGCCAAGGCGGCCCTTGCCGGGCGCGTGGGTGATCGTCTGGTGGATACCAGCCACCTGCTCGCGCACGACAGCGAGCTGGCCATCATCACCGAGCGCGACGAGCAGGGGCTGGAGGTGATTCGCCATTCCACTGCCCACCTGCTGGCGATGGCGGTAAAACAGCTGTTTGCCGAGGCCCAGGTGACCATAGGTCCCACCATAGATAACGGCTTTTACTACGATTTCAGCTTCAAACGCAGTTTTAGCCCGGAGGATCTGACAGCCATCGAGGAGCGCATGACCGAGCTGGCCAGGGCGGATTATCCGGTCAGTCGCGAGGTCTGGTCGCGGGCCGAGGCGATTGCCTATTTTGAAGGCATTGGCGAGGCCTACAAGGCCGAGATCATCCGTGATCTGCCGGAGTCCGAGGAAATCTCGGTCTATCGCCAGGGGGATTTTCTCGATCTCTGCCGCGGCCCCCATGTGCCGACCACCGGCAAGCTCCAGGCGTTCAAGCTGATGAAGCTGGCCGGCGCCTACTGGCGCGGTGATTCGAAAAACGAGATGCTGCAGCGGATCTACGGCACCGCCTGGCGCAACAAAAAGGAGCTGAAGGACTACCTGACCCGGCTGGAGGAGGCGGAAAAGCGCGATCACCGCAAGATCGCCAAGGCCCAGGACCTGTTCCACACCCAGGAAGAAGCGCCGGGGATGGTGTTCTGGCACGACAAGGGCTGGCAGATCTATTTGACGGTGCAGCAGTATATCCGCGACAAGCTGCGCCAGCACGGCTATCAGGAAGTGCACACGCCCCAGGTGATCGACCGCTCCCTGTGGGAAAAGTCGGGCCATTGGGACAAGTTCGGCGACATGATCTTCACCACCCATTCGGAAAACCGCGACTACGCGATCAAACCGATGAACTGTCCGGCGCACATCCAGATATACAACCAGGGCATCAAGAGCTACCGTGATCTGCCCTTGCGCTTGGCGGAGTTTGGCTCCTGCCACCGCAACGAGCCCTCCGGCACCCTGCACGGGCTGATGCGGGTGCGCAACTTCGTCCAGGACGATGCGCACATCTTCTGTACCGAGGGGCAGATTCTCGCCGAGGTGTCGGACTTCACCGACCTGCTGTTCGAGGTGTACAAGGATTTCGGCTTTACTGAGGTGCTGATCAAGCTATCCACCCGGCCGGAACAGCGCGTCGGTTCCGATGAGACCTGGGACAAGGCGGAAAAGGCATTGGAAGACGCCCTCAATAGCAAGGGTCTGGCATTTGAACTGCAGCCGGGGGAGGGTGCCTTCTACGGTCCCAAGATCGAATTCTCGCTGAAGGACTGTCTGGAACGGGTCTGGCAGCTGGGCACCATCCAGCTGGATTTCTCCATGCCCGAGCGCCTCGGCGCGACCTACATCGCCGAGGACAACAGCAAGCAGACCCCGGTCATGCTGCATCGTGCCATCCTCGGATCGCTCGAGCGGTTCATCGGCATTTTGATCGAACACTACGCCGGCGCACTGCCTCTGTGGCTGGCGCCAACCCAGGTGGTGGTGATGAATATCACCGATCGCCAGGCCGAATATGCCCAGGGTTTGGCTAATTTATTGAGCCGGCAGGGGATTAGAGTGGAAATAGACTTGAGGAATGAAAAGATTGGCTATAAAATCCGCGAGCACACTCTTGCCAAGGCGCCTTATCTGCTGGTGGTCGGTGACCGCGAGGTAGAACAGGGCCAGGTCGCGGTACGTACCCGCGATGGCAAGGATTTAGGCAGCATGTCTCCGGAGACCTTTATCGAAGATCTGAATCGCAGCATTGCAGCGCGAGCGGGTTGAGATGCCTAAGAGCACCGGATTGTCGGTGCTTTTTCATTTTTATTGTGAAACATCCGTGGCTACTCTTGAGTTCCGAGTCCCAAAGCGGACTAGAGATGTTTTATGTTCCGGGGTGCCCCACAGCTATCTGAGCTAGGTGTGGGGTGGCCCCTTGATCCTTAATAGGAGTCAGGTTATCAGCAAGAAAGAAGACAGGCACAGACTCAACGAAGAGATCGATGTACGGGAAGTGCGTCTGATCGGTGCCGACGGTGAGCAGGTAGGGATTGTCAGCGCAGCAGAGGCTCTGGCCAAGGCCGAGCAGCTTGAGCTGGATTTGGTGGAAATTTCGCCGGAATCCAAGCCACCGGTATGCCGTTTGATGGACTACGGCAAATTCCTGTTTGACAAGAAAAAGGAAAAGGCGGCTGCGAAGAAGAAGCAGAAGCAGATTCAAGTCAAGGAAATCAAATTTCGTCCAGGTACGGACGAAGGGGACTACCAGGTAAAACTACGCAACCTGGTGCGTTTCCTCGAAGAAGGGGACAGGGCCAAGGTAACCATGAGGTTCCGTGGTCGTGAGCATGCCCACAGGGAGTTGGGTCTGGAGTTTCTGAAGCGGATCGAGAACGACTTGGCAGAATACGCCAGCGTCGAGCAACAGCCGCTGATGGAAGGTCGCCAGATGGTCATGCTGCTTGCCCCAAAAAAGAAGTAGTTCGGCCATTGCCGAACCCATTAAAACCAATGCGAGTATTGAAAAATGCCCAAAATCAAAACCAATCGAGGCGCCGCAAAGCGCTTCAAAGTGAAGTCATCGGGTGCCGTCAAAAGCAACCAATCGCATCGCCGTCATATCCTGACCAAGAAGAGCACCAAGCGTAAGCGTCATCTGCGTTCGCCCAACCATCTGCACACCTCAGATGCCAAGGTAGCGCGCCGCATGATGCCTTATTGTTAAGCCCAAGAGCAGGAGATAGATAGATGCCAAGAGTCAAGAGAGGCGTAACCGCACACGCCCGTCATAAAAAGATCCTCGACGAAGCCAAGGGCTATTACGGTGCCCGCAGTAAGGTCTTCCGCGTTGCCAAGCAGGCGGTGATCAAGGCAGGCCAGTATGCCTACCGTGACCGTCGTCAGAAGAAGC
The DNA here is from genome assembly GCA_015231665.1 of Gammaproteobacteria bacterium. Lineage (GTDB taxonomy): Bacteria > Pseudomonadota > Gammaproteobacteria > Chromatiales > Chromatiaceae > Magnetovirga. The sequence goes on along the minus strand of JADGBD010000025.1, from coordinate 11,469 downwards.
GCCAGTTCCGCGCCCTGTGGATTGCCCGTATCAACGCCGGCGCCCGTGAGAACGGCATGTCCTACAGCCGCCTGATCAATGGCCTGAAAAAGGCCGAGGTGGAGATGGATCGCAAGATGCTGGCGGATTTGGCTATTTTCGACCGGCCTGCATTCAGCAAGCTGTGCGAAAAGGCCCAGGCCGCACTGGCCTGATTCTAGGAGCCTGTCGGGTTTAGGTGCCCGTAGCGAGCAAGGTGGGAGAGCGAGCGCAAATTTTCACGATTTTGAGGCGCATAGTGGGCCTACGCAACGAAAAATCGGGGAAATTTGAGCCGTTCTTCCCACCGGCGCAGTAGGAGCATCCTAAATCCGACAGGCTCCTAGGTCTCCAGCGGATTAAAAGGGGCCTGGACTCACCTCCTGGGCCCCTTTTTTTTCCACCCTCTTTTGCTTCAGATTAAGGGTTCAGTGATGGATCTCAGCCGGGAAATCGATCAACAGCAGCAGGCGGCGCTGGAACAGGTGGCGGCAGCGCAAAAGCTGCCCCAGCTGGACGAGGTGCGCGTCAGCTACCTGGGCAAGCAGGGTCAGTTGACCACGCTGCTGAAACAGCTCGGACAGCTGCCCAAGGAGGAGCGCCCAGCGGCCGGACAGCTGGTGAATCAGGCCAAGGACAGGGTCGAGCAGGCGATTGCCGAGCGCAAGCAAGTGCTTGCCGAACTGGCTCTGAGCCAGCGCCTGGCCGAGGAGCGGGTCGATGTCACCCTGCCGGGGCGCGGCATGGCGCCAGGTGGTCTGCATCCGGTCACCCGCACCCTGCGGCGGATTCAGGCGCTGTTTGCCTCCGCTGGCTTCAGCGTCGCCGAGGGGCCGGAGATCGAGGACGATTATCACAACTTCGAGGCCCTCAATATCCCCTCCCATCACCCGGCGCGGGCGATGCACGATACCTTCTACTTCGATGCCCATCTGCTGCTGCGCACCCATACCTCGCCGGTGCAGATTCGGGTGATGCAGGAGTCGGCGCCACCGCTGAAGATCATTGCTCCGGGGCGGGTCTATCGCTGCGATTCGGATTTGACCCATACGCCGATGTTCCATCAGGTGGAAGGTTTTTATGTGGATGAGGAAGTCAGCTTCGCCGATCTCAAGGGGGTGCTGCACCAGTTCCTCAGCCACTTCTTCGAGCGCGATCTCAAGCTGCGCTTTCGCCCCTCGTATTTTCCCTTTACCGAGCCCTCGGCGGAGGTGGATATAGAGTGCGTGATTTGCGGCGGCAGCGGCTGTCGGGTCTGCTCCAACTCGGGCTGGCTGGAGGTGCTGGGCTGCGGCATGATCCATCCGGAGGTGCTGCGCCAGGTCAATATCGACAGCGAAAAGTACAGCGGCTATGCCTTTGGCATGGGGGTCGAGCGCCTGACCATGCTGCGCTATGGGGTCAATGACCTGCGCCTGTTCTTTGAGAACGATCTGCGTTTTCTCAAGCAATTTGCCTAGTTCGCTGGCTTGATCACAGCAACAACAACTTTAACAACGGAACAGCGAGATGCGATTCAGTGAAGCCTGGTTGAGAGAATGGGTTGATCCCCCCGTGGACACCCGCACCCTGGCGGAGCAGTTCACCATGGCCGGCCTGGAGGTGGATGTGCTCGAGCCCGCGGCACCGGCCTTCAGCGGCGTGGTGGTGGGCGAGGTGCTGCAGCGCGAGCAGCATCCCGATGCCGACAAGCTGGGGGTCTGTCAGGTCAATGTGGCTCAGGCCGAGCCACTGCAGATTGTCTGCGGTGCCAGCAATGTGGCCGCGGGTATGCGCGTGCCCGTGGCTCTGGTGGGCGCGGTGCTGCCAGGTGACTTCAAGATCAAGCCAGCCAAGCTGCGCGGCGTGGCTTCCGCGGGAATGATCTGCTCCGCCAAGGAGCTGGGTCTGGCCGAGGTCTCCGAGGGCATCATGCCGCTGCCGCTGGACGCACCCATCGGCGCGGATTTGCGTGACTATCTGCAGCTCAACGATCAGATCATCGAGCTCGACCTGACCCCGGACCGGGGTGATTGCCTGGGCCTGCGCGGTCTGGCGCGGGAGGTCAGCGCCCTCAATCGGGTCGAGATCAAGATGGCGGACCCCACTGCCGTCCCGCCCAGCTGTGATGACCGTGTCGCCGTTGCGGTGAACGCGGTCGAAGCCTGCCCGCGCTACGCCTGCCGGGTGATCCGCAATCTCAACACCCAGGTGGAAACGCCCCTCTGGCTGCGCGAGCGCTTGCGCCGCAGCGGCATCCGCAGCATTGATCCCATCGTTGATGTGACCAACTACGTCCTCATCGAACTGGGCCAGCCGATGCACGCCTTTGATCTGGCTAAGCTCGATGGCGGCATCCAGGTGCGCCTGGCCCAGCCCGGCGAGCGTCTGACCCTGATCGGCGGCAAGGAGATCGATCTGGCGGCGGACAATCTGCTGATTGCCGATGCTGCCAAGCCCCTGGCCTTGGCGGGCATCATGGGTGGCGCCGACTCCGCCGTGGGAGCGACAACCCGGGATATTCTCCTCGAGAGCGCCTATTTCAGCCCCATGGCCCTGACCGGCAAGGCCCGGGCCCTGGGTCTGCATACCGACTCCTCCCATCGGTTTGAGCGTGGCGTCGATCCCAGCCTGCAGTTGCTGGCGCTGGAGCGGGCTACTGCGCTGCTGCTGCAGATTCTCGGCGGCGAGGCCGGGCCGGTGGTGGATTGTCAGCAGAGCGAGCCGGTGACGCGGCCGAAGATCCTCCTGCGGCGGCAGCGCATCGGTCGCCTGCTCGGCATAGCCGTGGCAGATAGCGTGGTGGTCGATTGCCTGCAGCGTCTGGGTATGGTCGTGGAGCCGGTCAGCGAAGGCTGGTGGGTGCAGCCACCCGCAAGCCGGTTTGATATCGGCATAGAGGTGGATCTGATCGAAGAAGTGGGTCGCATCTACGGTTTTGAGCAGATCCCCAGCGCGGTGCCTCGTGTGCCGATGAACATGGAGTTGCGTCCCGAGCAGGAATTCGATCTGGAACGGGCGCGGGATCGCCTGGCCTCTCTGGGCTATCAGGAAGTGATTACCTACAGCTTCATCGAGCCGAGCCGGGCTCAGGCGATCCTGCCTGATGTCGAGCCCATTGCCCTGGCCAATCCCATCTCCTCGGATATGGCAGTGATGCGCACCAGCCTCTGGCCCGGCTTGATCGCCACCGCCAAGCACAATCTGGCGCGCCAGCAATCGCGGGTGCGCATCTTTGAATGCGGTCTGCAGTTCCAGCGTCAGGCCGGCGAGATCGAGCAAACGCCAATGCTGGCAGCACTGGTGACCGGCGAGGTGGCGGCGGAGCAGTGGGGTGCGGTCAAGCGGGAGGTGGACTTCTTCGATCTCAAGGCCGATTGCGAGGCCCTGCTGGCCTTGCTTGGCGAGGCCGCCTCGATCCGCTTCGAGCCGTGCAGCCATCCCGCCCTGCATCCCGGTCAGGCCGCTAGGATCATGCGCCAGGGCCGTTTGCTCGGTCATCTGGGCATGCTTCATCCGGCGGTGGCTGAGGCCTTCGATCTGGAGCGCAACCTCTACCTGTTGGAGTTGCGCTTGCCTGAAATTCGCCAGACCGGGCTGCCCAAGTTCACTCCCTTGACGCGCTTTCCAAGCATTCGTCGGGACTTGGCCCTTGTCGTTGATCAGAAAGTTGATTATCTTTCGATAGAAGCTTGTATTCGTGAACATGCCAGTGAAATTCTTCAAGACATAATCTTGTTTGACGTCTATACTGGTGAAAAAATAGATTCAGGACGAAAAAGTTTGGCTTTAGGATTGATTTTGCAGGATTCTTCCCGCACACTTACCGACCAGGAGGTGGACGATTTCGTGGCACATATCGTGCAGGAATTGTCGGCAGGGTTGGATGCAAGACTAAGAGACTGAAACATGGCGTTAACCAAAGCAGATATGGCCGAAAGGCTGTTTGATGAACTGGGGCTGAACAAGCGTGAGGCCAAGGAGATGGTGGAAACCTTCTTCGAGGAAATTCGCGCCGCCCTTGAGCGTGGTGAGCAGGTCAAGCTGTCGGGTTTTGGTAATTTTGACCTGCGTGAGAAGAAACAACGGCCGGGGAGAAATCCCAAGACCGGCGAAGAGATACCCATCTCCGCGCGCCGGGTGGTGACCTTCAGGCCGGGTCAGAAACTCAAGGCTCGGGTAGAGGCATATGCTGGAAACGACTGAACATACAACCGCTGATCTGCCGGCGATACCGGGAAAGCGTTACTTCACTATCGGTGAGGTAAGTGACCTGTGCGGGGTCAAGCCCCACGTGCTGCGCTACTGGGAGCAGGAATTTCCCCAGCTCAAGCCGGTCAAGCGGCGCGGCAATCGCCGCTATTATCAACGTCATGACGTACTCATGATCCGCCAGATTCGTGGTCTGCTCTATGAGCAGGGCTTCACCATCGGCGGCGCCCGTCAGCAGCTCTCCGGTGAAACGGCGAAAAACGATCAAAATCAGAGCCAACAGATCGTTCGCCAGATGCGCATGGAGCTTGAGGACGTGCTGCACATTCTCAAACGCTGATTGACAAAACCGGCGTGAATCCCTAGGATTCGCCCTCTTGCTCGGGAAGCACTCGCAAGGCTGCTTCCCGAATTATTTACGGCGTGTAGCGCAGGCTGGTAGCGCACTACAATGGGGTTGTAGGGGTCGGAGGTTCGAATCCTCTCACGCCGACCATCAAATGAAGCACTCAGGGGCTGACCCTGAGTGCTTTTTTTATGCGCGGATGCCAGAGCGGTGCCGTGTGTGCACCTTTTTGCTGTCTGCCCGTTGCGAATCATCAAGCTGTGCAACAAAACCGTTGCTGTGACTGTTTCAGAAGGGGCAGAGGGTGTTAGGATTAGCGGCAGTGCCGTCTTGGGCGTGGATCAGGTGTGGAGGTGCTGAATGGCCAAGGTGTTGATTGTTGAAGATGAGGAAGTGTCGCTACGGTTTTATGCCAGTGTCCTGAATAAAGCCGGGCATGAAGTATTGCAGGCCCCCAACGGCTTGGGGGTGGCGGGGATGATCCGCGCTGAACAGCCCGATGTCTTGCTCACCGATCTGGTGATGCCGGATTGCGAAGGCTTCGAGATGATCATGGCACTGCGCAAGGAGAAGATGGGCCTGCCCATTATTGCCATGTCGGCACACGAGAATTATCTCAGCATCGTCGAGGAACTGGGGGCGGATTTCGTCCTGCACAAGCCCTTTTCCGAGACGGAGCTGGTCCAGGCGGTGGCCGCTGCGGTGGCCAAGCCGGCCTAGGGCTGCGAATTTGCAACTGTTGAAACGCTTCGCGTTTCCTTTGCGTTCTTTGCGATCCGTTTTTGGTTCCGGCTGCGCCGGGTTAGGTTTAGCGGTTTTGTAACCCGTCTTCGTTAGGATGCCGGGCTTCAAGTTTCAAGCAATCGCAGTCGTTGCGGTTCTGCGTTACCTCAAGGATATTTATGAACAACGAGCAAAATCCACGCTTTGTCAGCCGGTTGACCCGTAACACCCTGGCCTTGATCCTGGCTGGCGGTCGGGGATCACGTTTGAAGCACCTGACCAAGTGGCGTGCCAAGCCGGCGGTGCAGTTTGGCGGCAAGTTCCGCATCATCGACTTTCCCTTGTCCAACTGCATCAACTCGGGCATTCGCCGCATTGGCGTGCTCACCCAGTACAAGTCCCACTCCCTGCTGCTGCACCTGCAGCGGGGTTGGAGTTTCCTGCGCGGCGAGTTCGGCGAGTTTGTCGAACTGCTGCCGGCGCAGCAGCGCATCGAGACCAACTGGTACGCCGGTACCGCCGATGCCATCTACCAGAATCTGGACATACTCCGCAGCCATGATCCCGACTATGTCCTGGTGCTGGCGGGCGATCACATCTACAAGATGGACTACGGTGCCATGATCGCCGAGCACGTTGCCTCGGGTGCCGACATGACCGTGGGCTGCATCGAGGTGGACCTGGATACTGCCAAGGCCTTTGGTGTGATGAGTGTGGACGGCGATCATCGGGTGGTGGAGTTCAGCGAGAAGCCCGAGCAGCCCAAGCCGATGCCGGGGAATCCCGACATGGCTCTGGCGTCCATGGGTATCTATGTGTTCAACAAGGGTTTTCTCTTCGAGCAGTTGATCAAGGATGCGGACGATCATCACTCCAGCCATGATTTCGGCAAGGACATCATCCCCGAGGTAATCAAGCGCTACCACGTGCAGGCCTATCCCTTCCGCGATCACGAGGGCAATCAGGCCTATTGGCGCGATGTGGGTACGGTGGATTCCTTCTGGGAGGCCAACCTGGAGCTGACCGGCGTGACCCCGCCGCTGAATCTGTACGATGAGACCTGGCCCATCTGGACCCACGCCGCCCAGCTGCCGCCGGCCAAGTTCGTCTTCGATGACGATGATCGTCGCGGCATGGCGGTGGATTCGCTGGTTTCTGGCGGCTGCATCATTTCCGGCTCGACGGTGCGCCACTCCCTGCTGTTTTCCAGCGTCATGGTGCATTCCTACTCGGTGGTGCAGGACTCGGTGGTGCTACCCGAGGTAGTAATCAATCGCCACTGCCGCATCACCCGTGCGGTGATTGACCGCGGCTGCCTCATTCCCGAAGGCACGGTGATCGGCGAAGACCCCAAGGCCGATGCCGAGCGCTTCCACGTCTCCCCCGGAGGCATAGTTTTGGTCACACCTGACATGCTGGGGCAGAATATTCACTATGCGCGATGAAGAACATCCACTGAAGGTCGTCCTGTGCTGGCACATGCACCAGCCGGACTATCGGGGTCCGGACGGCAGTGATTTTGAGCTACCCTGGGTCTATCTGCACGGCATCAAGGACTATTCCGACATGGCCTTTCATCTGGAGGCCAATCCGGGCGCCCGGGCGGTAGTCAACTTTGCCCCGGTATTGCTGGAGCAGTTGGATGACTATGCGCGCCAGTTGCGCCGCTGGCTGAAGACCGGCCAGCGCATCACCGACCCCCTGCTGGCGGCACTGGCCGGCCCCGGTGTTCCCCTTCAGCCCGCTGAGCGCAGCCAGCTGATCGAAAGTGCCCTCAAGGCCAATGAGAAGCACCTGATCAATCGCCATCCGGTCTTCCGCGAGCTGGTGGATATGGCCAATTGGGCACGCCAACGGCCGGAAAGCCTGAGCTACCTGAACGATCAGTACCTGGTCGATCTGCTGGTCTGGTATCACCTCGGCTGGATGGGTGAGAGCGTGCGCCAGAGCGATCTGCGGGTGATTTCCCTGGAGAGCAAGAAGCGCTACTTCAACGAGGAAGACCGGCGCCATCTCATCGAGGTGATCAGCGAGGTCATCTCCAACTTGATCAAGCGATACAAGGATCTCGCCCTGGCCGGGCGGGTGGAGCTATCGGTCACGCCCTACGCCCACCCGATCATGCCCCTGTTCTACGATTTTCAGGTGGCGCGGGAGGCCATGCCCCAGGTGGCCCTGCCGGATGCCCAGAGCTATCCCGGGGGCGAGGAACGGGCGCTTTGGCATATCAACAAGGGACTGGAAACCTTCCAGCGGCACTTCGGCTTCAAGCCTAAGGGTTGCTGGCCCTCCGAGGGCGCGGTCAGCGATGCCGCCGTGGCCTTGTTTGAACAGCAGGGTTTTGATTGGGTGGCCAGCGGCCAGCAGGTGCTGCACAACAGCCTGAGCGCGGCCCTGGCGGACATGAGCGCGCCCGCCGCCTGGATTCATACGCCTTACCGCTTGGCACAAGGCAAGCTGCACGGGTTTTTTCGGGATGATGGCCTGTCGGACCTGATTGGTTTCACCTATTCCGATTGGCACGCCGAGGACGCGGTGCAAAACCTGATCCAGCATCTGGAAAGCATTGCCGACGCCACCCAGGGCGAGGCCAACCGGGTGGTCTCCATCATCATGGACGGGGAAAATGCCTGGGAGTACTACCCCAAGAACGGGGTTTATTTTCTCAGCTCCCTCTACAAACATCTGGTGGAGCATCCGCGCCTGCAGCTGACGACCTTCTCCGAGGTCCTTGCCGAGCGCGAGCACGAGGCGCCCTATCTGCCCCATCTGGTGGCCGGTAGCTGGGTCTACGGCACCCTCTCCACCTGGATCGGCGACCCGGACAAGAACCGGGGATGGGAAATGCTCGTGGATGCCAAGCAGGCCTTTGACAAGGCTATGGCGAAAAAGAAATTCAGCCCTAGCGAGCTCAAGGCGCTGGAGCTGCAGCTGGCCACCTGCGAGGGCTCCGACTGGTTCTGGTGGTTTGGTGACTATAACCCGGGGCAGGCGGTGTCGGATTTTGAACGCCTGTTCCGCCTGCAGCTGACGCAACTCTACGCCCTGCTGCGGGTCGAACCGCCCGACTACCTCAAGCACGTCTTTGCCCGCGGCAGCGGCGCCCCCTCCGCTGGCGGCGTCATGCGCCAGAATATCTAGTCATAGCTCAGGATACAGCGTGAAATCATCCACCATCGCCTTCTGCAAGCCGCCTCGCCAGGCGGGTGTATTGCTGCATATCACCTCGCTTCCCGGGGGCGAAGACAGCTGCCTGGGGGCGCAGGCCTTTCGTTTTGTCGATTTCCTTGCCGACGCGGGCTTTGGTGTCTGGCAGGTATTGCCGATCAACCCGGTTGGCATGGATGGCTCGCCCTATCAAACCACCTCGGCCTTTGCCGGCAATCCGGAGATGATCGACCTGGCGGACATCTACCAGCAGGGTTGGCTGGAGCCGGTGAAGGACGACGCGCCCATCTGCCAGAGCATCTGGAAGGCCTGGCAGGGCTTTTGCCGCCACGCTGTCGAGGCGGATCGGCGGGATTTTGCCGATTTTATCGAGCGCCAGGCCTATTGGCTGGACGATTACGCCCTGTTCTACGCCATCCACACCGAACAGGAGCAGCCTTGGTGGGAGTGGCCGGATGACCTGCGTCACCGCACCAAAGAAGGCCTGAGCAAGGCCCGGGCGCGCTTGGCTGACCGTATCAGTTGCTGCCGCTTTGAGCAGTATCTATTTTTCCGCCAATGGCGCACCCTGAAGAATTACGCCAACGAGCGCGGGGTGCTGATGTTTGGTGACGTGCCCATCTTTGTCGCCCACGACAGTGCCGAGGTCTGGTCGCGGCCGCACCTGTTCGAGCTGGATGAGCAGGGCCAGCCGACCTTGGTGGCCGGGGTGCCGCCTGACTATTTCTCCGCCACCGGCCAGCGCTGGGGCAACCCTCTCTACCGCTGGGACGTGATGCACGCCGATGATTACGCCTTCTGGGAACAGCGGATCAAAACCCAGCTGGAACTGTTCGACCTGATCCGCATCGACCACTTCCGCGGCTTTGAGTCCTACTGGGCGATTCCCGCCAGCGAGGAATTCGCCATCAACGGCAGCTGGATGCCCGGTCCCGGCGATGCTCTGTTCAAGCGCCTGAGAAAGAAGCTGGGCAAGCTGCCGCTGGTGGCCGAGGACCTGGGGGTGATCACCGACGAAGTGCGCGAGCTGAAAAACAACCTGGGCATGCCTGGGATGAAGATTCTTCAGTTCGCCTTCTCCGGCGATGCGGATAACCCCTATCTGCCCTACAACCACGAGCGCTGCTCGGTGGTCTACACCGGCACCCACGACAACGACACCACACTGGGCTGGTATAACGGCCTGGGTCAGGGCTCGCGCGATTACGTCAACAACTACCTGGGCTATCCCCAGGAACCCATGCCCTGGCCGCTGATACGCCTGGCCTTGCGCTCCCGCAGCCAGATGGCGGTGATCCCCATGCAGGACCTGCTGGAACTGGGGCGAGAGCACCGGATGAACACCCCGGGCACCATCGAGGGCAACTGGCTGTGGGAGTTCACCTGGGACCAGGTGCCCACCGATCTCAGCCAGCGCCTGCGCAGCCTGCTCTCGTTGTACGGGCGCATTGTTTGACCCCCCAGCCGGCGCCGGCGGCCGGGCTGTGGAGTGGGCTCAGATTCGGCAGTTAAGCCACAGAGCTACAGAGATCACAGAGTTTTCTCTGTGTGCTCTGTGGCTAAATGCACTTAGGGTATCGGTATCCCTGAGTCCCTCGGCGCCGAGCCTGCCTATCCCTTGACCCAGCTGATCATCCAAGGCCAGCCGCTGTGGCGCATCCAGCTGTTGATCTTCAGCCTGGTGGTGGCCGCCTTCACCAACATCTACATCACCCAGCCGGTGTTGCCGGTGCTGGCAGAGGAATTCGGCCTGGACGCCGCCACCGCCTCGTTGTCGGTATCGGCGGTGATTCTCGGCATTGCCCTGGCCAATCTGCCCTTCGGCCGCTTGGGCGATCAATACCCCCTGCGACCACTGATTCTGCTGGCCGGGCTGATGGTGGCCCTGGCCGATCTGGTCTGCGCCCTGACCCACAGCTTCAGCCTGCTGGTGGCGGCGCGCTTTACCCAGGGCCTGTTCATTCCCGCCTTGACTACCTGCGTTGCCGCCTATCTGGCCAACAGCCTGCCGCTGACGCGGCTCAATGTCGCCATGGGCGCCTATGTCTCAGCCACCGTGGTGGGTGGTCTGGGTGGGCGCCTGCTGGGTGGCTTTCTGCATCCGCCGCTGCATTGGCGCTACGCCTTTTTTAGCGCGGCTGCGCTGTTGCTGCTGGCGGTGCTGGCAGCGGCGCGCTGGCTGCCGCGGGTGACGGAAAAGCCCCATCACCCCCAAGGGCAGGTGGGCTTTGCCAAGCTGCTGCGCTCCTGGGATGCGCTGCGCATGTATCTGGTGGGCTTCGGTGCCTTCTGGGTGTTTTCCGCCATTTTCAACTTTCTCCCCTTTCATCTCAGCCAACCGCCCATTGCCGCTTCCACCAAGCTGATCACCGGGCTCTACACCGCTTATTTGATCGGCGCGCTGATGGGACCGCTGTCCGGTCGTCTGGCCAACCGCTTCGGCAGCGCCCGCACCCTGGTACTGGGCTCGCTACTGTTCGGCGTCTCCCTCGCCGGGCTGTTGGTGCCGAGCATGCCGGTGGTGATTCTCGCCTTGCTCGGCAGTTGCGCCGGCTTTTTCACCACCCATGCCGCCGCCAACGGTGCCCTCAACGGCCGCCTCACCGCCAGCCGTGGACGGGGTAACGCCCTCTACGTGCTGTTCTACTACGTCGGTGGCGCGGTGGGGATCACCGTCAGCGGCTACCTCTGGCGCCAGGGCGGCTGGCCCCTGGTGCTGGGCCTGAACGCGGTAGTGCTGCTGCTTCCCCTCGGCGTGGGCCTGTATGAGATGCGCCGCGGGGCAAATAGCTAAACCCTTTCCAGCTCCAGCCAGGCGGCCAGGCCACCGCCGGGGCGGTTGTGCAGCGCGATGCGCCAGCCGTTGGCCAGGGCCAGTTGCTGGACTATGGCCAGGCCCAGGCCGGAGCCGCCGGTATTCGGGCTGCGCGAGGCCTCCACCCGGTGAAAGGGGAGAAACACTGCTTGCAGCTGATCTTCGGGGATGCCGGGGCCCTGATCCAGCACGCCGATGCGTACCTGCC
>JADGBD010000024.1 GCA_015231665.1 Gammaproteobacteria bacterium | reverse complement strand
CCGCCTCAAAAGCCCGAGCAAAGTACAGCAAATTCTTTTGGAGCGCGACGCCAATGCCAAGAAAAGATCCAAATCCGAGCATTGATCCCGCAGCAAAGCGATCGGGGACAGATCTTGCCTTACGTCATGCCATGGCAAGGGTCAGCCTACATGCACTTCTTCACGCTCAGGCCAGCTCCGGACTGGCAATCCGTTCTCAGAGAAATGTCGCAAGGCACGACCCGATCCTTTTCTCTCAGCAGGGCTGGATGTTCCGCCGCTCGAGCATGCGTTCCATCTCTCGGGCCGGCATCGGCTTGCCGTAGTAATAGCCCTGGACCAACTCACATCCCTGCTGCAGCAGGTACCTGCACTGCTCCTGCCCTTCGACCCCTTCGGCGATGACATCGAGCCCGAGGGTATTGGCGAGTCCGATGATGGTTCGGACTATGGCATTGCTCTCGCTGTCAAACGGCAGGTCGAGAACAAAGGACTTGTCGATTTTCAGCTTGGTGATGGGCAGGCGCTTGAGGTAGGCGAGTGAGGAGTAACCGGTACCGAAGTCGTCGATCGCCAGCTTGATGCCGTATTCGCGCAGGCGCCGGAGCACGCCGATGGTCTCGTCTGGACGCAGCATGACGAAACCTTCGGTCACTTCCAGCTCCAGCCACTGTGGCAAGCACGCGTTCGCGTTCAGGGTGTGCACGATGCGTTCGAACAGATCGGCCTGAAGCAGCTGCTTGCCGGCCAGATTGACGGCGAGGACGCCAGGGTTGAGGCCGCGCGCGTACCAGTCGGCGAACTGGCGCGTCGACTCACACAACACCCACTCGCCGATCGTGCCGATGAGGCCGGTCTCTTCGGCCAGCTCGATGAAGTGGGCTGGCGTGAGCAGGCCCCGCTGGGGGTGATTCCAGCGGATCAGGGCTTCCATCCCAGTAAATATGCCGTTGCGCGCATCGATCTGCGGCTGATAGTAGACCTCAAGTTCGTCGCGCACCCTGGCCTGACGCAGCTGGGTCTCGAGGGTAATGCGCCGGTAGGCCTCTTCCGTCATGTCGGCGGTGTAGAAATGGAAGGTGTTGCGCCCCTCCTGCTTGGCGCGATACATGGCGCTGTCCGCATTGCGCAGGAGCTGTTCGGCCTGGTCGGAGTCCTGAGGAAACAGGCTGATACCTATACTGGTGGTGATGAAGAGTTCGCGATCACCGATCAGGTGCGGCGCCTGCAGCAACTCAATGATGGTGCCGGCGACATGGGCCACCGACAAGGGGGCTTCGATCTCCTCGAGCATGACGACAAACTCGTCACCACCGAGACGGGCGATGGTATCCGGCTCGCGCAGGGAGCCGCGCAGACGTTCGGCAACCTGTCTCAGCAATTCATCTCCGACGCCGTGCCCAAAGGAGTCATTGACATGCTTGAAGCGATCAAGGTCGATGAACAGCACGGCGACCATGCGCCCGTTGCGTTTGGCCCGCTGAATGGCGGCAACGAGGCGGTCGTGCAGCATGAGTCGGTTGGCCAGGCTGGTCAGGGTGTCGTGGTGGGCCATGTAGTCGAGCTCGCTGCGCTGTTGCTCAAGCGTTTCGAGGGATTTCCGCAGCGTCGTCTGGGTGTCGAGCAACTCGCCCTCGACCCGCCCGATCAAGCGCCCGATGAGCAGAACGAAGGCAAGCATCGCCAGCCAAATTGCCCCTGGCAGCAGCAGGCTGAGCCGGTGAATGGCCATGAAGCGCTGCTGCTCCGCCGCGGTGTGACCTTTCATCAGGCGGCGGAACTCCTCGAGCATGAAGCCCTGGTATTGGATGACATAGGTGAGACTGTCGGCAACCTGCTTGAGCGCGACATAGCGGGCGCTGGATTCGTTGCTGCCAAAACTCTCGCCGAGACGGCGCAGGATCGACTTGTCCTGCATCTCGACCGGATGAAAGTAGTCCTGCTCGAGCCGGTGATTGATATCGCGCACATCCCCACGTACCACCTGCCACAGGCGAACGATCTCGTTGACCTGAGGATCGCCCTGGAGCAGCCCATGCAGCCGCGCGAGATCGGCTTCGAACCGATCCCGCTGCTGTACCCAGATCACTCTGTGCTCATGGATGCGCGCTGAAGTGAGCAGATGCTCGGTGCCACCGTGCAAGGCGAGCATGCTGCCGAAGGCCTGGTTGACCACCTGTCCCTCGTGGCGCAAGTGCCGGTGCCCCTCGAGCAGCCAGGCCAACACCGCGAGGCTGACGAGCAGACCGCACAGCAGCGCGAAGAAGCCGATACGCGAAAGCCGCTTGATGTTACGCGCATGCGGCTTTACCGGCCAGAGAGTCATTCGTTGAATCGATTTACTGCCTGTCATGAGGGCATCAGCGCTGGTTGAGGGAAGCGGCATGCAGGCGGATCTGTGACTCCCGGCCAAGTTCATTGGTCAGGACCTGCCATTCCTGCGCCGCCTGGGAAAGCGCCTCCTGCGGACTCTGTTCACCGCGTAGCGCACGCATGATGGCCTGATCGAGGCTGGCATAGTAGCGCGCGGAACCCGGGATACGCACATCGAAGATGACGCTCTGACTGGCCAGCGCACTCCGTATCATGCCCAGATAGCGTTCCGCCGCCTCGTGGGAGAAGCCGATTCCCTCCCATGCGGGGGAGTCATCGAGATGCGACAGGCGCGAGGGGTTGATGCCGGTGCTCGGCGTCACCACCAACCGCGCGGTCATCTCACGCGAGGTCATGTGGGCGGCGAAGGCGAAGGCGAGTTCAGGGTCCCTGCTGTGCCGGCTGACCAGAAACAGATAGTTGCCCACCATGGAAGCAACCCGATTCGGCCGTTGTTCCCAACTGCCCTCGGCGCTGTTCCAGACCTCGTCCGCTCCCGGCAGCGGGGCGTACCCAACCCGTCCGCGCACGCGCGAGGCCTCGGCACTCTCGGCCATGATGCCGATATTGGCCCAGTCGACCGCCAGGGCGCAGCAACCGGCGATGAAATGGGCGCGCACATCGTTGCCAGCGAAGTTGCTCATGCCCGGAGGGCCATGGTCGAGCGCCTCGACATACTCGGCCAGGGCACGCACGAAGCCCGGATTGTCTATGCGGGGAGTCATGTCGAGCGGGTCGAAATAGAAGGCGGGATCATCCGGGTGACGCGCATAGGCGGCAGCGCGGGAGAGAAAAATGAGCATGGCCGAGCCGTCGACCTTGCGGTTGCCAACCAGACCGTAGTCCGGCTCGCCATCGCCGCTCCAGTCCCAGCCGGTGAAGAAGTCGGCGATTTCGTGTACCTCGCGCCAGGTGGCCGGGGCACGCAGCGGGTAACCGAAGCGGGCCTCGAACGCCGCCCGATGGCCGGGGTCTTCCAGCAAGTCACGACGATAGTAGAGGGTCACGGTGTCGCCGTCGTAGGGCAGCGCATAGGGTCGGGAGTTCCAGGTCAGCAGGTTGTCCCGATAGATGGGCAGCACGTCCTGCCAGTCGATCTGCTCCATCACCCGAGGTGGCAGTTCGGCCACCGCATCGGCGGCAAACAGTGACCCGAGCCAGCTTGTGGTGACCACGTAGACATCGTAGTGGGCAGTGGGGCTATCGAGGGAGGCATGGATCTTCTCCGCTGTCTCGTTCCAGCCTGGGGTCACCACCCGGATGGAGGCGCCGGTCTGTTCGCCGAAACGCTCCGCTTGGTCCAGGATAGGGCCGCTGATCAGCCCGGCATCGAGTCTGGGTGCAATGACCATGATGGAGCGCCCTGCGAAGAGACGCCCGTCTTGTGTTGTTGCGGGCGGAGTGGACTCACTGCAGGCCGACAGCAGCAACACAAGGATAATGATCGCGCGATTTGGCACGCCGACGCTCCTCCACAATTGCTTACTTTATTTTTATGAGTATAGGCTCTATCCGCACAATTCTGCCCAGCATGGTAAAAAGGATAGGAAATCCAACCGCCTACGCCGAAGCATCCCGCCTTCCCGGGGCGCGGTCGAACCCCTAGGCCAGGATGCCGCAATCCAGAAATCGCCGCAGTTCCCGTTCGGCGTTAGGCGAGACGCGCTCTTCTTCCCAGTCGTCGCGGCACAGGGCGAGGAAGATCTCGAGGTGGTTTTGCACCGTCCGGTAGAGCGGGGTGCCGGCGGGGCAACGTGGGTGGTAAGGGGCGGGGACGCATCCCTGCGGTTGGACGGCCATCAACGCATCTACCGACGCAAGGCCAGCATGGGCAATTGCGGCATCAAGATTGTCGGCCGTAGCCGCAAACTGCGCATCAACTACCGTACTACGGAAGAAACCCGGCGTTTCGCCACCTCCGTTCTGGAAAATATTGCCGTTGATGACCTCGACGGTGGCGAGGACTCCATCTCTGGCTATCGCAGCCTGATGCACGGGGAGGATCCCAGGATTCTGCCCTTTGCTTCTCTCAGCGACGAGGTTAGCGAGGTTGCAGCAAAAATCCGCCAGCTGATCGATGTAGGCGAGGCCATGCAGAACATCTGGGTCACCGCGCGCACCAAGCGCCTGCGCGACCAGTTTGCCCAGCAACTGCAGCAGCACGGGCTAGATACCTGGGTACTCGAACAGCAAAACGACAACCGCAATACCCCGGGCATTCGCCTGGCCACCATGCATAGAGTCAAGGGCCTGGAATTTCGTTATGTATTTATTGTTGGCGTGAACGAGGGTGTGATCCCCCTGAATGCCGCCACCTCAGGCACCGAGGACCCCGTCGAGGCACGACAGCGGGACCTGAACGAACGGGCACTCTTGCATGTGGCCGCTACACGGGCAATCAAAGGGCTTTTCATTTCCTATGCAGGATCGCCGAGCCCCTATTTGACGCACCAGCCTGGGGGGCCGTCGAACCCTCAGCGACATGCGGCAACGGGTGTGCGGCCGCACCCTGGAGGCAATCGGCCTTAAAGCCAATCAGCATCTCCACGGCACGATCGGTATCGGCGCCCTCGGCACCGACATTCTTGTAGAACGCGTGCCCGGCATCGATGATGAATTTCACTAGGAGGGCGCTGTAATTGTCCTTGCCCAGATTGCCGATCACTTCCTTGTCGATCCGGATCAGTTCTACCGGCAACTGGCGCAGGTAACCAAAGCGCAGTGAACTCAAGCCGATCCCGACGACTGAGATGGTGTGGCCGAGGGCGTTGAGCTCCACCGTCAACAGCTTGATCTTGGCGATGTTCTGCACCACATCCTCTTCCAGGAACTCGAACAGGATCGCGCTGGCCGGCAGTTGGTGGCGCTCCAGGATATCCCGGATTCGCTCCAGGGCATCGGGCTGGCTCGCAGTCTGAGCCGAAAGCCGGATGGCGAAGCGGGTATTTGCCTCCGTGCGGCGCAACGCCTGCAGGCGTGCCGCTGCCTGCTCTAGTGTCCAGCGATCGATGTCGGCCATCAGGTCGAAGCGTTCGGCGGGCTTGCCGTACTGCTCCTTGCCGATCTCGCCGCCGGCGCCATCCTCCAGGCGGGCCTCGACCTGGTAGCGGTGAACGCGGCCCGACTTGACTTCGAGCACCGGGTGCAAATGCAGCCTGAACTGGTCGTGCTGCAGGGCTTGACGGATGCGGTTGGCCCAGCCCAGTTCGAAGTCCAGCGCCTGGCTTTGCTGGGCATCCTCGGGCTGAAACTGGTGGATCCGATTTTTGCCGCCCTTTTTTGCCAGGTGGCAGGCAATATCGGCCTGCTTTATCGGGTCGAGAAGATCCAGCCGGGCTTCGTCGATGAAGGCCTGACCGATGGAACAGCCGATGTCGATGCGGTAGCCATCGGCTTCCAGCACGTAGTCGGCGATGCGCTTGCGAAAATCCTCGGCGACCCGCAACGTTTCCGATTCGGCGACGTCGTACAACAGGATGGCGAACTCGTCACCGCCCAGGCGGGCGATCAGGTCGCCGGCGCGGGCCCGTTCCTTGAAGATTCCGGTGACATCCAATAGCACCTGGTCGCCCGCTGGATGGCCCAGGGTATCGTTGACGTACTTGAAGTTGTCCAGGTCAATGAACAGCAGCGCGATCGGGCTGCCACCGCGCTTGACCCGCTGTTGGGCGCGTCCGAGTTCCTCGGTGAAATAGCGCCGGTTGTACAACCCCGTGAGGGGGTCACGCTCTGCCAGGTGTTTGAGACGCTCGATGAGTTCCCGCCGTTCGCTGATGTCGGCGGTGATCGCGGTGAAAAACTGTTTGTCATCCAATACTAAGGTGGCGATCTTGATCGAAACCGGGAACAGACTGCCGTTCTTGCGGCAGGCCATACGTTCGAATTCGCTGCCGATCACCCGGGCCTCGCCGGAATCGAGGTAACGTTTGATATAGGCATCGTGCTGGCTACGGTCGGGTTCGGGCATCAGCAGTGAGACATTCTTGCCGACCACCTCGGCAGACCGGAACCCAAACAGGCGCTCAGCGGCCTGATTGAAGACCTCGATGCTACCCTGGTCGTCGATGGTGATAATGCCGTCTGTGGTGTTGTCGAGGATGGACTGCAGACGTTGCTGGCGGGCAATGACCTGTCGGCGCATGAGTTGAAAGGCGTGGATCAGCCGAGCCGTTTCATCCGTGCGCGCCCTGGGTATCTGGAGATTCTCCGCGCCGCTGGCCATGGCATCCAGGGCGGAGACGACGTGCATCATGGGGCGGCGAATGATGGCATTGTAGACCCAGATGAACGACAACGAGACCAGTGCCGCCACGGCCAGGAACAGCCACAGGAAGAGGCTGGTGCGCTCGGCCACCTTCTGTGCCTCCTGCATGCCCTCGACGGCTTCCTCGTTAAGGTGCTCATCGATCAATAGCAGCGTTTCCCACAGGCGCGCCATGGCCGGCTCGACCTCGCTCGACATCAGGGGTTCATCCATGCGCCAATTGGTCGAGCGGTAGATCTCGGCGGTCTCCAGGAAGGCGGCGTCGAAGCGGGCCACCTGCTCGATCAGTTGTTCCAGCGAGGCCGACTGCTGCAGGTTCAGGTTGCCTCGCTCGTCCTCCTGTTGCAGACGTGCCAGGCGGGCCTCGATCTGCTGGGTATACTGCCGTTGGTCACTGAAGTCCTGTTCCATGCTGGTGCCGGCACTGCCGAAAACCCCGGAGCGGTTGGCGATGAACTTTCGCGTGGCGATGACCACTTGTTCCCAGTTGTGCTGGAGCCGGTAGAACTGCTCCCGGATGTGCCACTGTTGCGGGTCGGTCAGGCTGCCAAGGCCAATGGCTAGGGCGATCGCCATGTTGATGTCGCGCCGCAACGGGAACATCTCCGTGGCCATCAGGTTCATCGCGGGAAAACGCTTGCTCGGGTCGTTGAGGGTTTCCACCAGAAGCTGAACGGTGTTCTGCAGGTGTCGCTGGTCGCCAGCCAGGCGCGCCACCATTTGTGCCATCTGCGGGTGTTCTTCCGTGGCGCCATCGTGGATCATCAGCCGCTCGATCTGGGACCGGAGGGCGTGGACCTGCAGCAGCAGGGCCTCGCCGCCCGGGAGAGACGGGTCCCGGGAAAAGCGGTTGATCGCCTCGTGGGTTCCATTCAAGGCCCAGAAGATCTGATCGAGGGCCTGCCGATGCTGGTGTTGATGCAGTTGGTTCCTGTGGTTGTTATCCGCCAGGCTCTGTAGTTGGGTCTCGGTGACCAGTGTCAGGAAGCCGATGCCTATCACGAATAGCATGGCGATGGCGATAAGCCGGGTGCGGAAGCTCATCGACCGCGTACCGAGGCGAACCTGTCGACGCGGCTTCGGCAATCAGTCTGTCGCATGCGGTTACCTCCGGTTGATGAATGCACGGGCAAGCGCCTGGATCCGGGACCCAGAACGGTGCTACAGCCAGACATCGAAACGGTGGTGCTGGCGTACTTGTGCGGAGAGACCTGGATAGCCGTAGGCTAACATCATGCATTCCTCGGCTCAATAATGCACCTGGGCGTATTTGGTCAGGGCGTTGGGGATGCACGCCACCTCGCGTGCCCCCCTGCTTGGCGCTGATCACCCGGTGCAGGCCTATAGTGGGTCTGGCTTTGCTGAATTCCGGCAAGTCTTGGGCTGCAATGATTACGCCGAAGCCTGCCGAATCAACCAGGCAATCACCGGCAGAAAACTCTCCCGTCAAAGCTGGAACATCCTCCCCCGCATCGCCGAGGTGGATACCCTCATCCAGGCCCTGCCGGATCGGCGCAAACTCCGCGAGATGCATCCGGAACTCGGCTTCATGGGGCTGAATGGTGGTGTGCCCATGGCGCACTCCAAGAAAACCCAGGCAGGTCATCAAGAGCGCCTGCGGATTCTTCAACGCTACCGCCCAGATGCAGAGGCGATCTGCCAAAGCCTGCGAGCGGCTTGGCCAAAGCGGGAGCTCGCCAACGATGATATCCATGATGCCTTGGTCGGTGCAGTGATCGCCAGCCTGAAGGATAGGCACCGGCAAGTGCCCGAACAGCCGGAAACAGACACCAAGGGTCTGCCCATGGAAATCCTCTACGCCGCCATCTAAGCCGACAGAATCCATTGTCTGAATTCGGTCAGGGCAGCCAGGCCAACGCATCGCCACCCGCATCCCGGCGACTGAATGGCCTTCTCTATCCATTAGGTTAATCAATCTCTGCTCTTTGATGGTGCGCGATGAACCGTTCTGGATCATTGGGCTCCAGGCTTGGCAATGCTAAGAAACTGAGACTCAAGCTCCTTGTTGTGAGAAAAATGAAAATAAACAATATGATATGACTTTCGCCTAAGGCTTGGCCTGTAGATTGCTATAGCTGGCCTACGGGGCCCGAATGGGTTCTGCTTTCTGTCAACGGCTCGTGGGACGACCCGCGGTGTCCTGTTTCCTGGTGCGGGACGGCCCGCAGGGTCAACAGCTATGGTTCGCCTATTCAGACATGATGATGGCTTGCTTCCTAACCTATCTGCCATGGGCTATGCCTTTGTCGGGTATGTTGCTGGCCTATGGATGTTGCTCCACAGCACATGGTGGCTGAACGCTGCCGGTGTTTTGTTGCTAGGCCATGCGATGGTCATTGCAGCCTATCTTCTGCACGAGTGTGCGCACAACACCCTTTTTAGCAAGAACCGCCATCATGCATGGCTTGGTGAGGCCTTGATGTGGATTGTCGGGGCGAGCTATGGGCGCTATGAGGATATTCGCCACAAACATGTTCGTCATCACACCGACCGTGCGGATGTGGTTGCCTTTGATTTTCGACCTTGGCTGTCGCGACACCCTCTGGTTTTGCGCAGCTTACAAGCTCTCGAATGGTGCTATGTACCAGCTGTCGATATGCTGATGCATGCCTTGGTTTTGGTTCTGCCATTCACTTTGTCGGGCAGGCGTGATCGGCGCCGTAGGGTGGTCGTGGTGGTTTTGCTAAGGCTGGCTTTTTTTGCCAGTCTGGCGTGGTTCTCGCCGCGGGTGTTGATGCTCTATCCGCTCAGCTATCTATTAATGTTACATATGTTGCGCTTCATGGATGTTCACCAACATACTTATTCGGTACTTGAAAGCCTCGAAATGCCTCGTGGCGCCGAGGCGAAACGCCATGATCGCGCCTTTGAACAGGCCAATACCTTTTCGAATCTGATTTCGCAACGTCATCCCTGGTTGAACCTGTTGGTGCTGAATTTTGCTTACCATAATGCCCATCACCAGCAGCCCGGTATGCCTTGGTATCGGCTGCCCAGACTGCATGATCAGTTTCTGGATTTAAACAATTCGCAGGTCTTGCCCTTTAGTCGCTTGTTGTCTAGCTATCACCGGTATCGGGTTAAACGGATTATCAACGGCGATCCGCCGGGATTGGATGTGCGTGGTGATAAAGCCAGTGCTTTCGTCGGCGTGGTTGGCGTTTCATTCTTGACAGCACACTGATCATGACAGCGGTGCGCAAGTTTTGGCCGATTCTCACCGGTATCCACCGTTATGAAAAGACATTGTCGACCCGTGGTAGAGGCGTTGGTGAGATTATTGAAGCCCCGATTCTTGCTTACTTGATTGAGACCAGTCAGGGCCGGATTCTCTATGATGTAGGCTGTGATTACGCCAAAATTGTTGATCCCGTCCAGCGCGCCCATTGGTACGAAAGTGACGAATTTCCTTTTGGACCACCGCAAATGACCGAGGAACAGCGACTGCCCAATCGGCTTGAGAAACTGGGTCTTAGGCCTCAGGATGTGGACTTGGTTTTTTGCGGACACCTGCATTTTGATCATGGTGGTGGATTAAGCGAGATGGCCCATGCTGAGATTCATGTCCATCAGCGCGAGTTGGATGCGGCACGTGAACCGGCTGATGGCGCTTACTTTGCCAGCGACTTTGCGGGTGATTACAACTGGTGCCCGCAGTGCGCTGAGTACGCTTTGGCCCCGGGGGTCGAAGCTATCGAGACGCCTGGTCATACTGCCGGTCACATGTCCATGCTGATCGAACTGCCCACGGGCGCACCGATTTTGCTGGCTGGTGATGCGGCGGACTTGACCGAGAATCTCGTCGATGAGGTGCCACCGGGATTGTGCTGGCGAGATCGAGAAGATCTGGCCCGTGCCAGTATCCGCAAACTAAAGAGGCTTGCCGAGGAGATGGGAGCGGAGCTCTGGCCCAACCACGATATGGCTTTCTTCCTGGCACGTAACCGCTTTCCTGATTTCTTTGATTGAGTAATCCATGCAGTTGCAGCTGTTCAAAACCTTGTGGGGATTTGTCGGTCACTTCGAAGAGGCCGCAGCCCAGGCGGTCGCTGCAGGCTTCAATGGGCTCGAAGGGCAGGTGCCAAAACAGGCCGAGGCTCAGCAGGCGTTACGCGCGGCGCTCCAGGCGCACGACTTGGGATTCATCGCCGAGATCACCACCGGCGGCTCCTATGTGCCTGATCGCCAGGCCAGTATGGGACAGCATCTCGCTGACTTGGAGGCAGGTCTTGATCGCTGCCAGGGCTTTGATCCGCACTTGGTAACCGTAATCGCAGGTTGCGACGCCTGGTCAGAGCAGGAGAGCCAGGATTTCTTTATGCAGGCCATGGCCTTGGGTGCTCGCTACGGTGTCGTTTTGTGTTTTGAAACCCATCGCAGTCGCTCGCTGTTCAATCCCTGGGTCACCCAGCGTCTGCTGGAAGTGCTACCCGACATGCAACTGACCGTGGACTTTAGCCATTGGTGCGTGGTCTGCGAACGCTTGTTGGACACTGAACTTGATGTTATCGAGGCCATTGCGCCACGAGTACGGCATATTCACGCCCGGATTGGCTACGATCAGGGTCCCCAGGTGCCACATCCGGCCGCCCCCGAGTACGCCGAGGCGTTAGCTGCCCATCAGCGATGGTGGGAGCTCTGTTGGGATGCACAGCGCAATCGCGGTTTCACCTGTACGACCATGACACCTGAGTTTGGCCCCGACGGATATTTACATCAATTGCCCTTCACCGCGGCACCGGTTGCCGATTTGTGGCAAATCAATCGATGGGTGGGGGACAGGGAGCGCAACCATTTCGAGACTTTCCTGTCTCGACCACGATCATGACTGCTGCCCGGCCGGTATTGGTCCTGCTCGGCGCATCGGTGCTGTGGGGTGCTTCATGGCTGCCCCTGAAGGCGATCAACGAGGCAGGCATCAGCGGCGTGGCGCTTACATTCGGCGCTTATGGCCTGTTGGCGCTATTGTTGACTCCTTGGCTGTTAGCCAGCTTTGGTCGTTGGCGCCATCCTGAATCTATGCGCCAACTATTGCTGATCGCGCTGCTCGGTGGTGGGGCTAACCTGGCTTTCACAACGGCGTTGGTGTACGGCGAGGTAGTGCGGGTGATGGTGCTGTTCTACCCGCTGCCGGTTTGGGGAGTGCTGGGGGGCAAACTGTTTCTCGGCGAATCGGTGGACGGCTGGCGCTGGCTTGGTGTGGTGCTCGCGGTGGGTGGCGCTGTATTGGTGCTCGGTGCCTGGGAACTGCTCGATTCCCCACCATCCTGGTTAGACCTGGTGGCACTGTTGTCCGGGCTGCTGTTCGCGCTCAATAACCTGGTGTTTCGCGCGGCCCAAAGGGTGCCGGTGCGCACCAAGCTGGCGGCCATGTTCTGGGGCTGCACGCTTCTCGCTGCGGGGATTTTGCTGACGGGGTTGGCGGCGTTCCCAGTCAGTGTGGTCGGGGCGGCTTGGGGTGGTCTCATCCTGTATGCGGTGTTCTGGCTGCTATTGGCCAATATCGGTTCCCAATGGGCTGTGACCCATCTCGAGGCCGGTCGCGCCTCCATCATCATCATCATGGAATTGGTTACCGCAGTGGTTACTGCCACTTGGATCGGTGGTGAAACCATGGATGCGCTAGAGTTGCTCGGCGGCACCTTGATCTTGGTGGCGGCAAGCATTGAGGCATTGCGTGCCGAGACGGACGAACCTGCGGTGGTGCAGTCGGAAGGTTGAGACTCTGCACCAAGAGGGCGCGCGGGTGCGTCGCTCAGCGCCAGGATGGGGCGCCTTGAGTTACTCTCGCCAGCCCTAGAATGATCTGATATTCTAATAATAACAATCAGATATGATCATTGCCGAGAGATGGCACGCTGGTTGCTCTCAGCTGGTTACAACTATCCGTTTGTGATAATCCGATTGGAGAGCATTATGAAATCATCGTTGCAGAAAGCCGTCGTTGCCTTGCTGGGGTTAGCCTTTGCCGGGATGTCCCTGGTAGCAAATGCTGAACCGCTGCGTATTGGCTATAGCGATTGGCCGGGTTGGGTGGCCTGGGAGGTTGCCATCGAGAAACAATGGTTCAAGGAGGAAGGGGTCGATGTGCAGTTCGAGTGGTTCGACTACGTTGCCTCCATGGATGCCTTTGCGGCCGGCAAGTTGGATGGGGTGGGCATGACTAACGGTGATGCGTTGGTGACCGGAGCCACCGGCGCCAAAAGCGTGATGATACTGATGAACGACTACTCTAATGGCAACGACATGGTAATTGCCAAGCCGGGTATACAGTCGATGAAGGAGCTCAAGGGCAAGAAGGTCGGTGTTGAGGTTGGATTTGTCTCACATCTGATGTTGCTCAACGCGCTCAAGGATAACGGCATGACAGAGGCCGATGTGGAACTGGTCAATGTTCCTACCAATGAAACTCCACAGGTGCTGGCGTCCGGTGATGTGGATGCCATTGTTGCCTGGCAGCCCAGTTCGGGTCAGGCACTGAAACTGGTGCCCGGTTCCACCGCCATCTACACCAGCGCCAATGCTCCGGGACTGATCTACGACATGTACTGTGCTTCTCCGGCAAGTTATGCCAGCCGAAAGGACGACTGGGCCAAAGTGATCAAGGTCTGGTATCGCGTGGTGGACTATGTTCAGGATCCCGAGACTCAGCCTGATGCGTTACGCATCATGGCGTCACGCGTGGGCTTGTCGCCTGAGGAATACAAGCCGTTCTTGCAAGGCACTAAGATTCTGACCTTGGCAGAGGCCAAGAAGCATTTTGCCAAGGCTGAGGGCTTCTCCTCCGTGTATGGCTCGTCGAAGATCGCTGATGACTTCAACGTTGCCAATAAGGTCTATGAAAGCCCGCAGGACGTAGACAGCTTCATTGACCCGTCACTGACCATGGGTATGTGACCGCACCAGGGCTCTGGATCAGAAAGCTGACGCAATTCGAATGAGTGCCAATCATTGGTTTGCTGTACGCAAGCAACTACGGCCTCGAGCCCGGCTGTTGCTTGGATTGATGAGTTTTCTGCTTCCGCTGTTGGTCTGGAGCCTGGTCAGCTACGTCCCCTTTATTTGGCATCCTCAAATGGAAATCAGTGAGGCCGGTGGGGTCAGTTACTTTCGCGAGGGTATGCTGGTCGACCGCAAGGTGTTCGACCGTGAGGCGCAGGCAATGGCTGCTGAGGGTAAGCCGATGCCGCAGGGTCAGCGGGCCAATCCCATATATCTGCCTGCACCGCATGAGGTGGCTCTGGCGTTATACACGGCTTTCACCACAGAGCCCAAGCGACGTAACGAGCCTTGGTTGCATGAAAGCCTGTGGCATAGCATCCAGGTGATCTTCTGGGGGTTCTTACTCTCATCACTGTTTGGTGTGCCGCTGGGGATTCTGGCAGGTACGTTCGATCTGATGTCGCGGCTTTCAGAGCCGTTTATCGAATTCTTTCGCTACTTGCCAGCGCCCGCATTTGGTGCTCTTGCAGTGGCGATACTCGGCATTCACGACGGGCCAAAGATTGCCATTATTTTTATTGGTACCTTTTTCCAGCAGGTGCTGATCGTGGCAAATACCACCCGCAAACTCGATCCCTCTTTGCTGGAAGCGGCCTTGACGCTGGGTGCACGCCGGATGCAACTGCTGTTTCGAGTGGTGGTTCCCGGCATCATTCCGCACCTCTACCGCGATCTGCGTATTCTTCTCGGATGGGCTTGGACCTACCTTATCGTCGCTGAGTTAATTGGTACGAGTTCGGGGATCACCTGGTTCATCACTCAACAAGCGCGCTATAAGAACTTCGATAACGTATACGCTGCCATCATTATTATCGGCATTATCGGTCTTGCCACCGACCTGCTGCTGGCTTGGCTGGGGCGACGTATTTTCCCTTGGGAACGTGGCGCAGTGAATGCATGAAGGAGCATGCCGGTGGATCAATATGACTAGGCTGGAACTGCCAAGCTACCTTGAGCAGACACCTGAGGTGCGCGAGCGGTTTAGTCGTCTCCGACAGCGCCCGGTGATTTTGGAAGTAAAGGCACTTTGCA
>JADGBD010000329.1:2266-2843 GCA_015231665.1 Gammaproteobacteria bacterium | reverse complement strand
GACGAGAAGAGCAATAACAGGGGCAAAAGCAGTATCGGCATCAGCTGACCGGCTCCTCGGGTTTGGTCGGCGTCGCGGGCTTGACACCGGCTTGGTGAATCTGAGTCTGCGCCTGCTCCAGGGCGCTGGAGAAACCGGGGCCTTGGCTGGCATCAGAGCTGGAGTTGGGATGCTCATCATCCAGCACCAGCAGGGGGCGCACCTGTCCCGGCGCCACGCCCACCAGTACCCGCTTGCCGTCGGCTTCCAGCAGCAGGGCGCGTTCACGCCCACCCAGGGAGATACCGCCGAGCACCCGCACCACGCCGCGGTGGTTGGCCGGCACCAGGCCCATGCGTTTGACCGCCCAGCCCATGACCAGGATCAGGGCTACCACCAGTACCAGGCCGCCCATCACTTCCAGATAGCCCACCGTGGGCACCGGCATGGCTGGACTGGGACTCTTGACGCCCTCCGCCGCCAGCACCAGTCCAGGCCCCACTAGCAGGCCAAGGCCCAATCTCAGCCCAGTCCCGAGCCCCGAGCTCCGAGTCCCGCAGCAAAAAGATGGCGTTAGCTTATTCCAGCTAGCGTTAGC
>JADGBD010000329.1:0-2256 GCA_015231665.1 Gammaproteobacteria bacterium | reverse complement strand
AAAAATCAATCATGGCCCAGCTGCTTCACCCGCTCGGTGGGGCTGATGACGTCGGTCAGGCGAATACCGAATTTTTCGTTGACCACCACCACTTCACCCTTGGCAATCAGGGTGCCGTTGACCATGACGTCAAGGGGCTCACCGGCCAGGCGATCCAGCTCCACCACCGAGCCCTGATTGAGCTGGAGCAGGTTGCGGATGCTGATTTCGGTGCGGCCGATCTCCATGGCGATGGTCACCGGCACATCGAGAATGGCGTTGATGTTGATCTCTTCGCCGCTCTGGTTGTGCGGCGTCAGTTCGTCAAAATGGGCTGCCTGGGCGGCTTCCACCTCGGCCTGCTCGGCCATGGCGGCTGCCCAGTCGTCACCCGCGTCATCGGTTAAATTGCTCATCTGTTTCGACCTCAGGCCTTTTTAGCCGTTGAATTGACCAATTCCTGCAAGGGGCTGACCGTTTCCCGCAGCAGCCACTCATCCACTTGAATCGCGTAGTTGCCTTCCGAGGTGCCCAGCTTGCCGCGGAAGATGGGGATCTCGTTGGAGAGCACGTCCACGGTCTCGGGAATCTCCACCGGGATGACATCCCCAGGCTGCATCCGGGCCAGCTCGCGCAGGGTGATCTGGGTATGGGTGAGGATGCTGTTGAGATTCAGGTGGACGTGCATCAGCTCATCCCGAATCGCCCGGGTCCAGCGCGAATCCGCCTCGCCCCGCTCGCTGTGGACCCCGGCATCCAGGAGTTCGCGGATCGGTTCCAGCATGGAGTAGGGCAGGCAGACGTGAAAATCACCGCTGCCGCTTTCCAGGTCCACATGGAAGCTGGATACCACAACCACCTCACTGGGGTTGACGATGTTGGCGAAATGCGGATTGACCTCCATGTTTTCAAAGCTGAATTCCACCCCGAGCACGGGCGACCAGGAGGTCTCCATGTCCTTGAACACGTGCTTTAGCAAGATCTGGATAACCCGCCCCTCGGTGGGGGTGAAGTCGCGGCCTTCGATCTTGGTGTGGAAGCGGCCGGTGCCGCCGAAATAGCAATCCACCACGCTGAACACCAGCTTGGGGTCGAAGATCACCAGCGCCTTGCCGCGCAATGGGGTGATGCGGACGATGTTCAGGCTGGTGGGGACAAACAGGCTGTGGACAAATTCGGAGAACTTGACCATCTGCACCGCGGATACCGAGAGGTCGGCGGTGCGTCGGAGCATGTTGAATAGGCTGGTGCGGAAATAACGGCCAAAGCGCTCGTTGATCATCTCCAGGGTGGGCATGCGCCCACGAACGATGCGGTCCTGACTGGCAAAGTCATAGGTTGTGGCATCCCCTTCGGCAATGCCTTCGTCGGTTTCGGTCTCAACCTCACCGCCGTCAACGCCGTGGAGTAGGGCGTCGATTTCGTCCTGTGAGAGAAGGTCACTGCCGCTCATGTCATTCCATCACCATGCGGGTGAAATAGACCTTGGCGAGCTTGCCCTCGGCGCCCATCTCGGTGGCCAGCTGGTGAATCTTGTCGGTGATTGCCTGCTGCAGCTTTTCCTTGCCGGCGCGGGTCTTCAGCTCTTCGGCATTCTGGCTGCTGAGCAGGTTGAGCAGATGATGCTTGATCAGCGGCTCGTTGGTGGTGAGGAAATCCATGATGGCCGGCTGGCGCGACATGAACTGCAGGGATACCTGCAACAGCTTGTGCGGGCTCTCCGGCGGCAAGGAGGCGAGAAACGGCGGCTTGATCTCGTGGTAAATGGCGGGCAGCAGGTTGCCTTTCTTGTCCAGGTCGGCGGGATCAGCCGAGAGTTCGCTGACATTTTCCTTGGCTTCCGGTGGCTTTTCACCGCCGTCGCTCATGATCAGATAAACCGCCAGGGCACTGAGGATGATCAGCGCCAGGGCGCCGATGACAATCATGATGATGAGTTTTTTGTTCGGATTGACCGCAGCACCTTCTGCCGCTGCGCCATCCTTCTCGTCGTTTTTCGCCATGTTTCCTCCTCAGTTGAAACGGATTAGCAAAGTTCAGGCCAGATGTTGCTCTTCTTGGCAATCCCCGAGCCACGAGCTGGGGGCTAGAACTACTATGGAGTCTGTCCCGGTAAGCCCTTGGACAGGACGCCGTAAACCCTTTCAGACTGCGCTTCCTGCTTCGTCTGAAAGCCCGGCCCCACCCTCCCTGGCGGGGCGTTCGCCGCTTGCGCGGCTCACCCCTGGGGGCTTGTCGCTGCCCATCCGGGGCAGCGGCACCTGTCCAAGGGCTCAC
>JADGBD010000328.1 GCA_015231665.1 Gammaproteobacteria bacterium | reverse complement strand
GACCGGGCTTGAGATTGGTAGGCACGACCAGATTTGAACTGGTGACCTCCACGATGTCAACGTGGCGCTCTAACCAACGGAGCTACGCGCATGCAAAAGGAACGCGGATTATACGCAAGCCAGAGCCGGAGTCAACCAGCCGATGCATCAGCGCGGGATTTTCTGTCACCGCAGAATCCCCTCAGGCCTGGCGCACCCGCACCACCCGCATCACCTCGAAATCCATCCCGGCGATCTGCTCCCGGTCCGGGTAATAGGTGAGGTTGACCTGGGCGCCGGCGAGGCTTTTGTAAGCCTTCTGCCGCTTGTATTTGAACGGCACATCACAACCTTCGATCATCAGGGTGTTGAGGTACCAGTCGCCCTCCTCCCTTTGAACGTGAGAGCTGACCTTGCGGTTGTCCGACTGCACCAGCTGGGGGTGGCGCTGCAGCAGCCTGTCCAGCTGCTTGGCCTTTTGCTTTTCCGAGGCTGCCATCAGCCCACCTTATCCAAATAGCGGGTGCGAAATTTCACCCCCAGGTCAGCGGCAATCTGCTGGCAAGCGGCTATGTCCACGCCTTCCAGACCCTCGATCGCGGTGGCGGTGACCTCAGGCACATAGGCCGGCGCCAGGCGCAGAAACTCCAGCATATCGGCGTAGGAACCCTCCAGCTCAGGGCGGCAATGGCGGTTGTACACCGCCTCGTTCTGCGCATTCAAAGAAACCGACAGGACATCCACCCTGCCCTGCATCTCCGGCAGCACGTTACGCTTGTTCACCCGATTGGCCAGGCCATCGGTGTTCACCCGCACCCGGCCACCCTGCTGCTTGATCCACTCGGCCACCTGCAGCAGCACCTTGAGGCGCAGGGTCGGCTCACCGTAGCCGCAGAAGACAATCTCGCTGTAGGCCTTGGGGTCACCAATGGCCTCGATCAACTCTTCGGCACTGGGCATGTGATCCATCGCCAGTTCGTAGTCCTGCACCTGGGTGCTGCCGTTGTACTTGGGGCAAAAGGCGCAGGCCAGGGTGCAGCGGTCGGTGAGGTTGAGATAGAGTGCGCCGCGGATTTCATAGGCAAGGATTTGTTGCGATTCGGTCATTCAGGTCCCAGTTTGGCATGGTCAATAAAGCGGTTTAGCCTGCGAAGCCGAAACCAAAAATCGGAACGCAAAGAACGCAAAGGAAGCGCAAAGAACGCAAAGAGTAACCGACCTGTAGCCCGGATGCAGCAAAGCGGAATCCGGGATCGGCAGAGCGCAGTACCTTGACTTCTTTATCAGCACTTTAGTCACAACAAATTGATTTCTCTCTGTGCACTCCGCGGCTCTGTGGCTAAATTTTCTTGCGGGTTTATACAAGCAGGCTGCCAGTGTACATCACTTGGGCCTGACTCGGGCCGTAGCGGTGGCGCTGAAGGGGTCATCCGGCCAGTAGTGCTTGGGGTAGCGACCCTTGAGTTCCTTTTTCACCTCGGGGTAGGTATTCGCCCAGAACCCGGCCAGGTCCTGGGTGACCTGGATCGGCCGCTGCGCCGGCGAGAGCAGGTGCAGGGTCACCGCCACTTGGCCGTTGCACAGCCGGGGTGTGTGCAGCAGGCCGAACAACTCCTGCAGGCGCACCGCCAGCACCGGCGCTGCCCCCGGCTGATACGCCAGGCGCTTGCGGCTGCCGCTGGGTACGCTCAGATGGCTCGGCGCCAGCTGTTCCAGCTGCTGCTGACGCGGCCAGTCCAGCCGGGCGAGCAGGATCGCGGTCAGGTCCAGCTTCTGCAGCTGATCGAGCCGGTGCAGACCCTCCAGCCAGGGGCCGAGCCAGACTTCCAGCTCAGCCAATAGGCCGGTGTCAGAACAATCCGGCCAGCCGGCCTCCGGCTGCCAGTGGCGCAGGGACTCCAGCCGGGCGCGCAACTGCAGTGCCGCCTCGTTCCAGGGCAGCAGCGCCAGACCCTGGTCGCGGATGGCCTGCAGCAGGGCCTGGCGCAGGGTCTCGGGGTCCGGCTTGGCCAGGGGTTGCTGCGCCAGCACCAGGTTGGCGTAGCAGAGCTGACGCTGGGCCTGTACCCGGTTCTGCGCCCAGCTGACCTGCTCGCGCCAGCTGAGCCGATCTGCCAACACCTGCTCGATCAGCGGCAGATCCAGTGCCATGGCGGTGAATATTCTTCCATCTAACTGGCTTTGGCTTTGGCCGGCATCCAGCTCGGTGATGATGAGATAGCTGCTACCCCAAAGGCCATCGCCCTCCTGCAAGCGGGCGGCACCGGCAAAGGCCAGGCGATAGCGGCCATTGCTGCCGGATGTGCTGCCAGATGTGCTGCTGACTCCGGCACTGAGCTGGGCGAGACGATCGGGATAGGCCACCAGCAGCAATGCGGCGGCATCGACCTCGGCTGCTGCGGCCTTGCCCTGCAACCGCGAGCGCAACTGCCGCGCCAGGCGCTCCACCTGCTGACAGGCAGCGCGATCCAGCCCATCCACCGCCCTACCTGAGCGCCAGCTCTGCAACAGCTGCAGGCGCTGGCGCAGGTCCGCTGGCCGCCCACCTTGAGAAGGGGTGCCGCGGAGAATATCGCGCTCGCTAAGCAGGGCAGCCAGGTCCGCCGCCAGTGCAGTCGCACCCTGCTCTTCGCCAGACAAGAGCAGGCAGCCCAGGCGCGGATGCAGGCCGAGACCGCTGACCCGCTCGCCCTTGGGGGTGATCCGCCCGGCCTGATCCAGCAAGCCCAGCCGCTGCAACAGGGAGCGCGCCTGTGCCAGGGCACCGGCTGGCGGTGGGTCGAGCCAGCGCGGCTCCTGGATCTCCGACAGGCCCCAGC
>JADGBD010000327.1 GCA_015231665.1 Gammaproteobacteria bacterium | reverse complement strand
GTGCAGCGGCCGTTCTATCCCGAGGGGGCGCTGTGCCATTGCTACCTGCTGCATCCGCCCGGCGGGGTGGTGGGGGGAGATCGGCTGGAGATCGACGTCCGTGTCGCAGCAGGCGCTGCCGCACTCATCACCAGCCCGGGCGCAACCAAGTTTTACGCCAGCGCCGGCGAGCAGGCCCGGCAGGAACAGCTTTTGCGGGTGGCGGCGGGAGCCAGCCTGGAGTGGCTGCCGCAGGAAAATATCTTCTTCCCGGCGGCCCTGGCGCGGGTGCAGACCAGGGTGGAACTGGAACCGGGCGCCCGTTTCATCGGCTGGGATTGCCAGTGCCTGGGCCGGCCGGTGATCGGCGAGCGCTTCAGCGTCGGGCAACTGGACCTGGGCTGGCAGATTCATCGTGGCGGACGGCCCTTGTTGCTGGAGCGCTTGCGCATCGACCCCGAGCGCCTGGATGGCGCCGCCGGTCTGCGCGGGGAGCCGGTGACGGCGACTTTGCTGGCGACACCGGCAGGGCAGGCTGAACTGGAACAGGTCCGGGCGCTGGTCGAGGTTGGAGCGAGTGTAGGCGTGACCTTACTGGACGACCTGCTGGTACTGCGCTACCTGGGCGACTCCACCGAGCAATGCCGCCGGCTGTTCGTGCAGGCCTGGGCGAGGCTGAGGCCCAGCGTGATCGGGCACGAACCCTGCCCACCGCGTATCTGGGCAACTTGAGTTTGATAGGACGCAGAGGTCGCAGAGAAGCGCAGAGAACGCAAAGAAAACTTGTCACACCTCTGCGATCTCTGCGCTTCTCTGCGTGCTCTGCGTCCTGAATTTACCTGTGAGAGCGAACGATGGAACTGACACCGAGAGAGAAAGACAAGCTGTTGTTGTTCACCGCCGGTCTGTTGGCGGAGCGGCGCAAGGCCCGCGGGCTGAAGCTCAACTACCCGGAGGCGGTGGCCTACATCAGTGCGGCCATTCTGGAGGGCGCTCGCGATGGCCGCAGCGTTGCCGAGTTGATGGACTTCGGTCGTACCCTGCTGACCCGAAACGACGTCATGGACGGCATCGCCGAGATGATCCCCGAGGTGCAGGTGGAGGCGACCTTCCCCGACGGTACCAAACTGGTCACCGTCCACGAGCCGATTGTTTAGATGTGGACGCAGAGAACGCAAAGGAGCGCAAAGAACGCTGAGAAACATAATGTACTCTGCGGTCTCCGCGCTTCTCCGCGATCTCTGCGTCCTTTTTGGTTCCGGCTATGCCGGGTTAGGAGCTCAACATGATTCCAGGTGAAATTCAGGTGGCCGAGGGCGAGATCGAGCTGAATGCCGGTCGCGCCACCGTTCGGCTCAGCGTCGCCAACTCGGGCGATCGGCCGATCCAGGTCGGCTCCCATTACCATTTCTTCGAGACCAACCCGGCGTTGTTGTTCGATCGCGACGCGGCGCGAGGCTTTCGCCTGAACATCCCGGCGGGTACGGCGGTACGCTTCGAGCCGGGCCAGAGCCGCGAGGTGGAGCTGGTCGCCTACGCTGGCGAGCGGCGGGTGTTCGGTTTCAACGGCGCGATCATGGGAGACCTGGATTGATGGCGAAGATCAGCCGGCAGGCCTATGCGGAGATGTACGGTCCCACCACCGGCGATCGCGTGCGCCTGGGCGATACCGACTTGTGGATCGAGGTGGAGCAGGATCACAGCCTCTACGGCGACGAGGTCAAGTTCGGCGGCGGCAAGGTGATCCGCGACGGCATGGGCCAGTGCCAGCGTAAGGCTGATGAGGTGGTTGACCTGGTCATCACCAACGCCCTGATCCTGGATTGGTGGGGCATAGTCAAGGCCGATGTGGGCATCAAGAACGGCCGCATCAGCGGCATCGGCAAGGCCGGCAACCCGGACGTGCAGCCCGGGGTCAACATCCTGGTGGGTCCAGGCACCGAGGTCATCGCTGGGGAGGGCCAGATCCTCACCGCCGGCGGCATCGACAGCCATATCCACTTCATCTGTCCGCAGCAGGTGGAGGATGCGCTGATGTCCGGCGTCACGACCATGCTTGGCGGCGGCACCGGCCCGGCCACGGGCACCAACGCCACCACCTGCACGCCGGGGCCCTGGAACCTGCATCGCATGCTGCAGGCGGCCGAGGCATTGCCGATGAACCTGGGTTTTCTCGGCAAGGGCAACGCCAGCTTGCCGGGGCCGCTGGAGGAACAGATTCGCGCCGGTGCCATCGGTTTGAAGCTGCACGAGGACTGGGGCACCACCCCGGCAGCCATCGACAACTGCCTGAGCGTGGCCGAGGCCATGGACGTGCAGGTGGCGATCCACACCGATACCCTCAACGAGTCGGGCTTCGTCGAGCACACCTTGGCGGCGATGAAGGGGCGCACCATCCACACCTACCACACCGAGGGTGCCGGCGGCGGCCATGCGCCGGACATCATCAAGGCGGCCGGGTTCTCCCATGTGCTGCCGTCATCGACCAACCCGACGCGACCCTACACCATCAACACCGTCGATGAACACCTCGACATGCTGATGGTCTGCCATCACCTTGATCCGAACATCGCCGAAGATGTTGCCTTCGCCGAGTCGCGCATCCGCCGCGAGACCATCGCCGCTGAGGACATCCTCCACGACCTCGGCGCCTTCTCCATGATCGCCTCGGACAGCCAGGCCATGGGCCGGGTCGGCGAGGTGATCACTCGCACCTGGCAGACGGCCCACAAGATGAAGGTGCAGCGCGGCAGCCTGGCTGAAGATCCAGCCCGACATGACAACTTCCGCGCCAAGCGTTACGTCGCCAAGTACAGCATCAACCCGGCCATCACCCACGGCATCGCCCACGAGGTTGGCTCGGGTGAGGTTGGCAAGCTGGCTGACCTGGTGC
>JADGBD010000326.1 GCA_015231665.1 Gammaproteobacteria bacterium | reverse complement strand
GGTGGCCCTGCTCAGCATTCTCCTCAAGGCGGCCTGGAGCGCCCTGGACGTGGCCGCCCTGGGCTTGGGCTGGCTGGCCCTGAGCCTGCTGTTGTTGCAGCATCTGGGTTATCTGCTTCCGGCGCTCTGGGTGCTGGCGGGCATTGTCATCAGCTATGCCCTGATGCTGCTCTATCGCTACATGATTGCCGATCAGCAAAAGAACCACATCCGCAACCTGTTCAGCCTCTATCTGGAGCCGGCGGTGGTGGATCAGATGCTCGATTCCGGCCAGTTGCCCGAGCTGGGTGGCGAGGTCCGCGAGGTGACTGTCTGGTTTTCCGACCTGGCCAACTTCACCAACCTTTCGGAAGGTCTGTCGGCCCACGAATTGGTTGGCCTGATGAACAACTACTTCTCCGTCATCACCGATATCATCGAGGCCCATGGTGGCTTTGTCGATAAGTACATCGGCGATGCGGTGGTGGCGGTATTCGGCGCGCCGCACAAGGACCCCTATCATGCTGGGCGGGCGGTGGCGGCGGCGCTGATGGCGCGGGAGATCCTGCGCCAGATGAACCAGTCCGGCGCCTTTGGCGAGCGCGAGATCAAGACCCGCACCGGCATCAATACCGGCATGGCGGTGGTGGGCAATGTCGGCTCCTCGCGCCGCTTCAACTACACGGTGATGGGCGATGCGGTGAACCTGGCCTCGCGCCTGGAAGGGGCGAACAAGGCCACCGGCAGCCAGATCATGATCTCCGACTCGGTGGCCGAGCGCCTGCCGCCGAGCATAGTGGTGCGCGAGCTGGCGACCATCCGGGTCAAGGGTAAGTCCAAGCCGACGCGGGTGTATGAGCCCCTGACCCTGGGTCGCTGGGTGCCGGCCCATCGCGAGGAATATCGTTCGAAAAAAAGCCGCAGCCGGCGCAAGGAACTGGAGCCCAAGCAACGGCCGGATGACCTGCAGCAAATGCAGCGGCTGGCGGCGGATTTCAGCCTTGCCCAGGAGCACTATCGGCAGCGTCAATTCAACGAGATGCTGCAACTGCTGCAGCCCTATGCCGATGATCCGGCAGCCCAGCGCCTGATGGAGCGTGCCCGTCAGTATCTGCAGAACCCGCCGCCGGCGGACTGGGATGGGGTCGAGACCCTGCTGGAAAAGTAGCCTGGCCGATGCAGCGCAGCGGGCTTATACTCGCTCAACCTAACGCTCATGGAGCGAGCAGCGACACCCCGGAACATGAAACATCTCTTGGCCGCTTCGGGACTCGGGGTTCGGGACTCGGGACTCGAAAATTGCCACGGATGTTTCACAGTAACCAATAGCCCCCTCTCCCCCAAGGGGCGAGGGGCTTGATGGCCTAAGCAGTCAGTGCCAGAACACCAAGCGGAGGGGACCATGCCACAACAACAAAACTATTTGACCGAACCCGACATGGCCCTGCTGAAGCAGCATGGCCGGGTTGTCAGCTACAGCGGCGAGGAGGTCATCCTCAGCGAGGATGCGGAGAACAGCAAAATGTTCTGGCTGCTCAAGGGACGGGTGCGGGTGGAGCTGGATCGGCTGTTCCCGGGGGTGACCCTGGCGAAGATTGAGCACGGCGAGATGTTTGGTGAGATTTCCTTTCTCAGTGACGACCGCGCCAGCGCCACCGTGACTGCCGATGGCAAGGTAGAGGTGCTGGAAGTGGAGCGCGACGAGCTGGAGCGACTGCTGGCCGGCAACGAGGGTTTTGCCGCACGTTTCTACCACACGACTTCAGTGACGCTGATCAAGCGCTTGAGGATTTAGCCCGCGGCCGTAATTTTGCCTGCATAGGCTGACTGACGTATAGTTTCCCTCCGGTCACGCCAATGGCTCATATTGGGTGTGGATATCCTGAAATCTGGGGCGCTCATGGCAAAGATTCTGTTGGTGGACGATGACGATGTGCTGCGCTTTGGCCTGCTCAAGCTGCTGCAGAGTGCCGGCTATCAGGTGCTTGAGGCCAGCAACGGGCTCAAGGTCCCCCTGATTCTGGCGATCGAGCGCCCTGATCTGATGATCTGCGACATCATCATGCCCGAGCGCGAGGGCATTGAAACCATCATCGATGCGCGCCAGAAGTACCCCAAGCTGCGGATCATCGCCATGTCGGTGGACGATGTGTACCTGGGTGCCGCCGAGGGCCTCGGCGCCAACGCTGTGATGCGGAAAAAATTCAATACCGAAAGCTGGCAGGAATTGCTCGACATGATCGAGCTGCAGCTGAGCTTTTAGGCGCAGACAGACACAAAAAACCCGGGCTAGCCCGGGTTTTTTGCGTTTGCTGCCCTGGGCTTATTTGGTCCAGGTCTCGGCGTCGCACATCATGCCGCCGAGCATGCAACCCTTGACGCTGAGCTTGCCGGAGGCGAGCTTGACGGTGCCGTTGAAGTTCATGTTCTCGCCCATCTTCGGGTGCTTCATGCCACCCTTCCAAGCACCGTCTTCCTGCTTGGTCAGCCCCCCGCCGAACATGTTGAAGTCTTTCTTCTCACCCGAGATGACCTTGCCGCAAAGCTTTTTGCCGCACATCCAGACCTTGGCCTTGGAGCCGTCCGGGCGCTTCCAGGTGCCGTCGGGGCCGCCAGCGGCAAAGGCGGTAGAAACAGAGCCCAGGGCGAGAGCGAAGGTCAGGGCAGTGCCCATCAGCAGTTTTTTCATTGGAATACTCCTCACAGAATGGATTTTTATAGGTTATTGACTTCCCGGTCAGCGGGGTTGGGGCTAAGCCCGCTCTCCTGTAGTGGAAGTATCCAGCGGGGTAAAAGCCTGAGTCAAGCAAAAGCTTGATGGTGCCACCGAAACGTCCGCAGTATGCGCAGCTTTGTTGTGCTTCGGCTGGCCATAGTGGCATGCGCAGCGCTGTCGCGACCAAG
>JADGBD010000325.1:2540-2906 GCA_015231665.1 Gammaproteobacteria bacterium | reverse complement strand
ATCCAGATCGAGATGGACAAACAGGGGCGCATCCTGCTGCCCGGCAAACATCGTGAATATGCCCGACTGGGCAATCAGGTGGTGCTGGTGGGCCTGATCAACCGCTTCGAGATCTGGGATGAAGCGCTGTGGAACAGCCGCTGCGACGCCTGGGCCGAGGAGCTGGATCTGGGCTCCATGCCCGAGGACGCGCCGCTGCGCGGTTTGATCTATTGAGCCAGGACCGACATCGATCGGTCCTGCTGGCAGAAGCGCTGGAGGCACTGGCAATCAAGCCGGAGGGACGCTATCTGGACGCCACCTTCGGCCGTGGCGGCCACAGCCGGGCGATTCTGGCGCGCCTGGCGCAGCAGGGTCGCCTGCTCG
>JADGBD010000325.1:0-2421 GCA_015231665.1 Gammaproteobacteria bacterium | reverse complement strand
GGTAGATGGCCTGCTGATGGACCTGGGGGTGTCATCGCCCCAGCTGGATCAGGCCGAGCGGGGCTTCAGCTTCCAGCAGGACGGCCCGCTGGACATGCGCATGAACCCCGCCAGCGGCATCAGCGCCGCCGCATGGCTGGCGCAGGTGTCCGAGCGGGAGTTGCTGCGGGTGCTGCGGGAATATGGCGAGGAGCGTTTTGCGCCGCGGATTGCCGCCGCCATCGTCCGCGCCCGCCAGCAGGGACCGATCGAGCGCACCGGACAGCTGGCCGAGATCATCAAGGCCGCGCATCCGGCCTGGGAAAAGGGCAGGCACCCGGCAACCAAGTGCTTTCAAGGCATCCGCATTCAGATCAACGCGGAACTGACGGATTTGCAGCAGGCCTTGAACCAGGCCCTGAACAGCATAAAAACAGGCGGAAGGCTGGCGGTGATCAGCTTTCATTCGTTGGAGGACAGGATGGTGAAGCGATTCATCCGTGATCAGGCCCGGGGGGATAACCTGCCCGCCGGACTGCCGGTCACCGACAATCAGCTCAACCGCCGGCTGCGCCCGCTGGGTGGCGCCATTCATCCTGGCGCGGCCGAGGTGGATGCCAATCCGCGGGCGCGCAGCGCGGTGTTGCGGGTGGCGGAGCGGTTGTGAGCGGCAAGCAGCAGTTTATCGGCCTGCTCTTGTTGGTGGTTCTGGTGGCGACCAGTGGCATTGGCGTGGTTTACACCAAGCACAGCAGCCGGCGCCTGTTTGTCGAGCAGGAAAATCTGCGCCAACAGCGCGACAACCTGGAGATAGAGCGGGGCCAGCTGCAGTTGGAGCAGAGCACCTGGGCCTCACCGGCCCGAATCGAGAAGGAGGCCTACCAGAAGCTGCAAATGCGGATGGTGAAGGCTGAAGATATTGTGGTTATAGAGCACTGAATGGAATGCCCATACCCAAACTGAAAAAGACAACGCAGGCAAAACGCTTGAAGCTGCCCAGCTACCCGGCTCGGCGGCGTTTTCTGTTTGTGCTCATGGGCCTGGTCGGTCTGGCTCTGGTGGGCCGGGCCTTGGAACGGCAGGTATTTGAAACCGAATTCCTCCAAAAAGAAGGCGCGCGCCGTTATCTGCGGGTGGTCGAGGTGCCGGCCGATCGCGGCATGATTGTCGATCGCAACGGCGAGCCCCTGGCGATGAGCACGCCGGTGGACTCGATCTGGACCGACCCCCGCGAGCTGGAGCTGGACAAGAGCCAGCGCCAGCAACTGGCCAAGGCCCTGGAATTGCCGGCAGCCGAGCTGAACCAGCTGCTGGAGCAGGCCAAGGGACGCAGTTTTGCCTATCTCAAGCGCCAGGTCTCGCCGCACATTGCCGAGGCGGTGCGCGCGCTCAAGCTTAGTGGCGTCCACTCCGATCGCGAATACCGCCGCTTCTACCCCGCTGGTGAGGTGGTCAGCCACGTCCTCGGCTTCACCAATATCGACGATCAAGGTCAGGAAGGGCTGGAGCTGGCCCATGAAGACCGGCTGGCCGGTCGGCCGGGCAAGAAGCGGGTGATCCGTGACGGCCGCCGCCGCATTGTCAGCGATGTCGAGAGCATCGAACCGGCCCGTCCGGGGCAGCAGCTGCAGCTGAGCCTGGACTTGCGCCTGCAGTTTCTCGCCTACCGCTCGCTGAAATCGGCGATGGACGAGCACCGCGCCGTCGGCGGCACCGCGGTGCTGCTGGATGCACGCAGTGGTGAGATCCTCGCCATGGTCAATCAGCCCGGATTCAACCCCAACGGTGACAAATCCCGCACCGGCGGGCGCTTGCGCAACCGCGCGGTTACCGATCTGTTCGAGCCCGGCTCGACGATCAAACCCTTTGTCGTCGCCGCCGCCCTGGAAAGCGGTCGCTACCAGCCGGACACCCCCATCGACACCAGCCCCGGTTTCATGCGCGTGGGCTCGGGACGGGTCAAGGACGTGCACAACTACGGCGCCCTGGACGTCACCGGGGTGATCCGCAAATCCAGCAACATCGGCGTCACCAAGATCGCCCTCGACCTGGGTGCCGAGGCGATCTGGAACATCTACGACCGCATCGGCATCGGCCGGCCGGTACAAACCGGCTTTCCCGGCGAACTCAACGGCCGCATGACGCCGCCGAACAAGTGGCGCGAAT
Organism: Gammaproteobacteria bacterium; assembly: GCA_015231665.1. Taxonomy (GTDB): domain Bacteria; phylum Pseudomonadota; class Gammaproteobacteria; order Chromatiales; family Chromatiaceae; genus Magnetovirga. Next base: position 276 of record JADGBD010000325.1, on the reverse strand, counting down.
TCGATCAGGCGGTCATCTCCTTTGGCTACGGCATTTCCGTCAACGCCTTGCAGCTGGCCCGGGCCTACGGGGTGCTGGCCAATGACGGCCTGCTGCCGGAGCCGGGCTTCGGCCTGCGTCCGCAGCTGCCGCAGATGCAGCGGGTGATGCACAGCAAGACCGCCCGCCAGGTGCAGGCCATGCTCGAAGAAGTGGTTTCGCTCCAGGGCACCGCTCGCCAGGCTGCCGTGCCCGGCTACCGGGTCGGCGGCAAGACCGGCACGATCAAAAAGCACA
>JADGBD010000324.1 GCA_015231665.1 Gammaproteobacteria bacterium | reverse complement strand
GCCTGCATCTAACATACGCCCGCGAATCCCTGCTGCCGGAGCAGTTGGATGTGTGAAGTCAGAAAGGGTCCGCAAATGAACGCCAATAAACACGAATAACCAGCACTGGCATACCCCTAGGCCGGACTCGCAGCCCCCTGGAGGTCAGTGAGACCGCATGCCAGGGCCGCACCACTCAATCAGCAGTTGCCTTTACCTCATTGGCGTCCATTCGCGTTTATTTGCGGACTTTATTTTTCAAACAACAGGAGCACCCCATGGCAGATTGGTACCTGAGTTACGACGGCCAGCAGATTGGCCCCTTTGACCTGGCCGAGGCACGCAAGCGCGCCCAGGCGGATGCCGATGGCTTTGCCTGGCGCAGCGGCATGGCCGACTGGCTGCCGATCAACCATATCGGCGAACTCCACGGCAGCAGCGGCGGACCGCCGCCGGTGGTGCAGGCCGGCCGGGCCATGGCCCGCCGTGCCGATGAGATCGACTACGAAATCTTCGGCCACGAGAGCCAGTACGTGGTGATAGAGCTGGACCCGGGCGAAAGCGCCGTGGCAGAGGCCGGGGCGATGATGTTCAAGGACGCCAGCATCCACATGAGCACAGTGTTCGGCGATGGCTCCGGCGGCGAGGGTGAAGGCTTCATGGGTAAGCTGCTCGGCGCCGGCAAGCGCCTGGTCACCGGCGAGAGCCTGTTCACCACGGTGTTCACCCATCAGGGTCAGGGCAAGGCCCATGTCGCTTTCGCCGCCCCCTTCCCCGGCAACATCATGCCGGTGCACCTGGGTGAGAATGGCGGCCGGCTGATCTGCCAGAAAGACAGCTTCCTCTGCGCCGCCAAGGGGGTGTCCATCGGCATTTTCTTTCAGAAAAAAATTCTTACCGGCCTGTTCGGCGGCGAGGGCTTCATCATGCAAAAGCTGGAGGGTGATGGCCTGGCCTTTGTGCAGGCCGGCGGTACGCTGATGGAGCGCCAGCTCGGTCCCGGTGAGGAGCTACACGTGGACACCGGCTGTCTGGTGGCAATGCAGGACGGCGTCCAGTTTGACGTGCAGCAGGCCGGCGGCATCAAGACCGTGCTGTTTGGCGGCGAGGGCATGTTCTTCGCCCGCCTGCGCGGCCCGGGCAAGATCTGGCTGCAATCCCTGCCCTTCTCCCGCTTTGCCGGGCGCATGCTCGCCGCCGCACCCCAGGGCGGTGGTCGCGACACCGGCGAAGGCTCGGTGCTCGGCGGACTCGGCGACATCGTCATGGGCAACCGGAGGTTCTGATGCGGTTTGTGTTCACCGCCAGTCTCTGGCTTTTGTGCAGCCTCAATGCCCAGGCCCTGGAGATGGAACTGGAGCCGGCAGACCGCTGGCAGGAGCGGGCCGACATCGGCCAGCTGTTCGCCCAGGCCGGCCTCCAGGGCACCTTGGTGGTACTGGACGTGCAGCAACAGCGCTACAGCGGTTACAACCGCGAGCGCGCCGAGCAGCGCTTGAGCCCGGCATCCACCTTCAAGATCGCCAACAGCCTCATCGGCCTGGATGCCGGAGCGGTCGGCTCGGTGGATGAACCGCTGCCCTATGAGGGCCCAGCCCAGCCCTTCATCGCCGCATGGGCCGTAGACATGGGCCTGCGCCAGGCCATGCCCATGTCCAACGTGCCCATCTACCAGACCCTGGCGCGGCGGATTGGGCTTGCGCGGATGCAGGCCGGGGTGGACCGACTGGCCTACGGCAATCGTCAGCTGGGGGAGAAGGGCGATCGCTTCTGGCTGGACGGCCCCCTGGCCATCAGCGCCCGCGAGCAGGCGGACTTCCTGGCACTGCTGGCTCAGGGCAAGCTGGACTTTGCCCCGCAGGTGCAGCAACAGGTGGCGGAGATTCTGCTCCAGGACCAGGACAAGGGCTGGCAACTGCATGCCAAAACCGGCTGGCAAAACGCCCCCAACGCCGGAGTCGGCTGGTGGGTCGGCTGGGTCCGGCGCGGCGCGGCAATCCACAGCTTCGCCCTCAACCTCGACCTGAGCGGCGCCGCCGATGCTCCCAAGCGCGAGGAACTCGGCCGCGCCAGCCTGAGGATGCTGGGGTTGTTGGATTGATCAGCCAGAAGCTCAAGCGGCCTGGGAGGCCTGGGCTATAATCGCCCAAACCACACAAACCCTTGAGCCCAAATCCCACCCATGGCCAACCCGAAAAGCCTGGTCTTTTATCTCCATCGTCACTGGGACAGCATCGCTGCCCTGGCTCGGGCCTCCCGCGAGTTTCCCTCCTTTCACGAGGAACAGCTGCTGGCCCTGCTGGCGCAGCATTACCCGGAACAATCCGCCGAGGAGCAGGCCGGCATCCTCCGTGCCCTGGGCAATGCCGATATCCTGCAGCTGCTGCCACGCTCCGGCGGCCTGCAGCTCAATCCCCTGGTGCTGGAGTTCGTCCGCGGCCTGACCCGGGAGCACGAGCTGGGCCTGTCTTCGGTGCTGCAGGCGCGAGTGGAGGCAATCCGCTCCGCCACCGCCCAGCTGCGCCAGGGCTTGAGCGCGGGCGATATCGACCTGCTGCTGGGTTCGGCGGCGCGCCTCTCCGAGCTGTTTCGCCAGATCGGCCAGCAGCTGGATCAGGACCGCCACGCGATCATGGAACTGGCGGAGCGGGCCAAGGCAGCGGATAGCGCCATGCCCATTGCCCGTCGTTATCGAGCGGTGCTGGAGGCCTATGACCAGTACGTCGAGCCGATGAACCAGATGATGGACAGCGGCCTGTCCGGCACCTTCTATCCCTATCTGGAGGCGGCGGAACAGGCCCTGGATCAGGCCAACGAGCAACTCAATGTGCAAGGCGCCCTCTACAGCCATCGACTGCAGCTGCGCCAGGTGGCCTACCAGGCCAAGGAGCTGCGCCGCCTCGGCCGGGTGGTGGCGCAGCAATGCGCCGACACCCTGCTGCCCCTGCGCGAGGAAATCCG
>JADGBD010000323.1 GCA_015231665.1 Gammaproteobacteria bacterium | reverse complement strand
ACAGGATTGGCTGAGGTTTCTGGGTAATCAGGTAAGTTGTTCCTGCGGGAAGAATAACTCAACGCTCCACGCGTGTTGCGCTGCTCTGCGGTGGTTTTCTGTGTCTCCCTGTCTCCTGGGGCCATGCAGTCGTCCGCGATCTTGGTGTTCTAAAATGCCATACACATCAGTGATGGTAACTACTTATCCCCTCTCCCCAACCCATCTCCCCAAAGGGGCGCAGTTACCAGTGATGAACAATTCAACTGCCCAACAACTGCGCCTTGAGCTTCTGCTTGTGGGTATGCAGATACAGGGCTATGCCAACCCCCAGCAACAACAGGCAGCCGGCCACCAGAAAGGAGCTGGTGAAATTGCCCGAGCTGGCCTTGAGCCATTCCGACAGCTTGACCATGACAAAGCCGCCGAGGCCCCAGGCGGTGAACAGCATGCCGTAGTTGACACCAAAGTGGCGCATGCCCCAGAGCACCTTGGTGATGCTGGGGAAGATGGCCAGGTTGGCGCCGTAGTTGAACCCGATCAGGGTGGCCATCAGCACCACCAGCAGGGCGCCGCTGTCCGGGCTGGCGAAGGCAGCGGCGAACATCAGCAGGGCCTGGAACAGAAACACCCAGGCGAGGGTCAGGCTGCGGCCGTAGCGGTCCGCCAGCTGGCCGAGGATGATGCGACCGCTGGCGTTGCCCAGGGCGAGGATGGCGACGGCAAGAAAGGCCAGCTCGCCCATGCTCATCTTCGCCATGCCAGAGATGCTGCCGATCACCATCAGGCCGGCACCGGCGCCGATGAAATAGAGCACCCAGAGGGCCCAGAAGCGCCACTTGCGCAGCAGCTCCCGCGGCGTGAAGCCAGGCTGAGCGACGCTGGCGCCGTGGTGGCGGGCGTCGATCTGGGCGGCGGGTTGATGATGCTCCGGTGGTTTCACCAGCAGCAAGGAGAGCAGGCTGACCACCAGCAGAAAGGCGATGCCGAAGAACTGCATGGTGTCCAGCAGGCCCTGGGTCTGCACCAGCCAGTTGCCCAGGGGGGCGATGTAGGCCGGCGCCAGGCCGAAGCCGGAGACGACGATGCCGGCAATCAGGCCGCTGCGGGTGGGGCTGAACCACTTCAGCGCCGCCGGGGTGGCGGCGGCGTAGCCAAAGGCGATGCCGGCACCCACCAGGCCGCCGAAGCCAAGTAGCCAAACCCAGTAGTTGTAGGACTGGCTGATGAGCAAAAAGCCCAGGCTCACCAGCACCCCGCCAGAGAAGGCGGTCAGGCGCGGACCCAGATGGTCCTGCATGCGTCCGGCGGGGATCATGCAAAAGGCGAACACCAGACAGGCGAGGGCGTAGGGGTCGTTGATCGAGGCCAGGTCCCAGTGGAAGCCGCCGGCGCCGCCTTGCTGGACCGATTGGGTGATGGATTCCTTGAAAATGCTCCAGCTGTAGAGCACGCCCAAGGCCAGGTTGATGCCGGTGCCGGCAGCAACGACGCTGATACCGCGATTTAGATGCATAGCTGTATTGCCGGGCTGTCTGAATACAGCCCCGCACTCCCGAGGTTGTGACCAGCCGCGGAGCATACGCAGAGGCGGCGACCGGTGCCAGCGGATTTTTTCGCCTGCAGCCGTGTCATTTGTGGCCATTTGGGTTAATTTGCGGGCTTGCCCAGCTACAATCCAGTGCCCACTTTCATGCGCCACATCGAACTGCTTTCCCCCGCCGGTACCCTGCGCAACATGCGCTACGCCTTGGCCTATGGCGCCGATGCGGTCTACGCCGGCATGCCGCGCTACAGCCTGCGGGTGCGCAACAACGACTTTCTCCTGGATAACCTGGCCCAGGGCATAGCCGAGACCCAGGCCCAGGGGCGCAAGTTCTTTGTCGCTGCCAACATCATGCCCCACGGCGCCAAGCTCAAGACCTTCATCAACGATATGGCGCCGGTGCTGGAGATGAGGCCGGATGCCCTGATCATGGCCGACCCCGGGCTGATCCTGCTGGTGCGCGAGCGTTGGCCGGAGCAGGCGATTCACCTCTCGGTGCAGGCGAATACCATGAATGCCGCCTCGGTACGCTTCTGGCAGCAGCAGGGGCTGAGTCGAGTGATACTGTCGCGGGAGCTGTCGCTGGAGGAGATCGCGGCAATCCGCCAGGCCTGCCCGGATATGGAGTTGGAGGTGTTTGTCCACGGTGCCCTGTGCATCGCCTATTCCGGCCGCTGTCTGCTGTCGGGCTATTTCAACCACCGCGATGCCAATCAGGGAACTTGCACCAATTCCTGCCGCTGGGACTACGGGGTGCGCGCGGACGCCGGCGAGCCCGGAGTGATGGTCGCGCCGCCGCGCCACCCCCTGGCCGAGCAGGCCTATCTGCTGGAAGAATCCGAGCGCCCTGGCGAGCTGATGCCCATCGAGGAGGACGAGGCCGGCACCTACATCATGAACTCCAAGGACCTGCGCGCCCTGGAGCATGTGCAGCGGCTGGTGGAGATCGGCGTGGATAGTCTGAAGATCGAGGGCCGCACCAAGTCCCACTACTATGTGGCGCGCACCACCCAGGTCTATCGGCAGGCGATTGACGATGCCTTGGCCGGGCGGGGGCTGAACCCCAGGCTGATGGCCGATCTGGAAAGCCTGGCCAACCGCGGCTATACCGATGGCTTTCTCCAGCGCCATGAGAGCCAGGAGTTGCAGAGCTACCGGCAGAATTCCTCGCAAAGTCAGCGGCAGATTTTTGTTGCCGAGGTGCTGGGGCAGACGGCGGACGGTTGGGTCGAGCTGGAGGCGAAGAACAAGTTTGGCCTTGGCGACCGACTGGAGTTGATCGACCCGGCGGGCAATCGCAAGCTGCAGCTGCAGCAGATACTGTGCGCCGACGGCAGCCTTATCCAGCTGGTTGCCGGCGGTTGCCACCGGGTCAGGGTCCCGTTTGATGGTGCCGTATCCCCATACGCCCTGTTGG
>JADGBD010000322.1 GCA_015231665.1 Gammaproteobacteria bacterium | reverse complement strand
GTGGGGAATGGCACTTGTCTCCCACAAGAAGGTCCATATCGACAAACAGATAGGCGCCGACGCCATCGGCAATGGCACGGAAGCGCTGCCAATCCACCACCCGCGAGTAGGCGGAGAAGCCGGCGATGATCATCCGCGGCTTGTGCTCGCGGGCCAGGGCCTCCACCTCGGCGTAATCGATCTCGCCGGTGGCCGGATCCAGACCGTACTGGATGGCGTTGTAGATCTTGCCGGAAAAGTTGGGCTTAGCACCGTGGGTCAGGTGGCCGCCATGGGCCAGGCTCATGCCCAGCACGGTGTCGCCGGGCTCGCACAGGGCCATGTAGACCGCGGCATTGGCCTGGGAGCCGGAATGGGGCTGAACATTGGCGTAGTCGGCACCGAACAGCTGCTTGGCCCGGTCTATGGCCAGCTGCTCGGCCACGTCCACGTGCTCGCAGCCGCCGTAATAGCGCTTGCCGGGGTAGCCTTCGGCGTACTTGTTGGTCAGCACCGAGCCCTGCGCCTGCATCACCCGCGGGCTGGTGTAGTTCTCTGAGGCAATCAGTTCAATGTGCTCTTCCTGGCGCTCTTCCTCGGCCCTGATGGCGTTCCAGAGTTCATCATCGTATCCGGCCAACTGCATCGACTTGTTAAACATGGGCGCTCCGACAGCAAAGGTGGGTAAGAAAGCCGGCTATTTTGCCAGAATTGGCGCTGCCGTGCTGGAGTATGCGCAGGCTCGGTTCTGCTTCGTTATATCTAGCTCGGCTGTCCCGCTAAGCCTCAGAACCGCGCGCGGATCTTGATCGAGCAATACAACCCGGTCTCGCGCATCACGTCTTCCAGTTCCCGCATCAGGCCCTTGGTGGCCAGGGTATCGCGGACGAAGATCTCATCGCCAAAGCGCACTTCCGCCAGTTCCTGGCCTTCCACCACATCGGCGAGACCCACATCGAACAGGGGCCGCGCCACCTTGCGCATCCGGCCGATCTGGTCGTTGTAGATCTCGACGATTTCCGGGTCGTAATACAGCCCGCTCTTGCGCCGCAGGTTGGCCTTGGCATCAGGTACCAGATGCGTCTTGAAGTCCAGCATACCCTCAAGGAAAAGGTCGAAATCGCGGCAGACGCTGAGGATGCGCGCACCCAGGGGGATATCAGTACCCGCCAGGCGGCGGGGAAAGCCGCTGCCATCCCAGCGCTCGAACTGGGCGGCGATGATCTCGGCGGCATGGCTCAGGGGGCCGATGCGGCTGAAGATCTGGCGGGTGCGGATGATCGAGATCATCAGCTCGTCGCGCTCGGGCTTGCTTAGGCCCATCAGGGGTTTATCGAGAATCTTCTGCGGCAGGGTGATGGTGCCGACCCGCGACAGCAGACCGGCGAAGACGATGTCGTTGCGCTCGCGCTCGGGCACGCCCATCTTGGTCGCCAGACGTCTGGCTGCCTCGGCCACGCGTTTGGAATGACCGGCCAGGGCCGGATCACGGTTTTCCAGCATGATCGAAAAGCTGCGCACGGTCTCGATCAGCGACTGGCGCAGGCTGTTGTTGGCCTGGCGCAATTCCTCGGTGCGCTTGCGCACCTGCCGGTTGAGATCCTCCTGGGTGGCCTTTAGCTTGAGCTGAATCTTGATCCGGGCGCGGACTATAGCCGGCCGAAACGGCTTGGTGATGTAATCCGCCGCACCCATCTGCAGGCCGCGCTGCTCATCCAGCTCGCCATCCAGGGCGGTGACGAAGATCACCGGAATGTCGGGATTAATCTCGCGCATCTTGCGCAGGGTGGCGTAGCCATCCATCTCCGGCATCATGATGTCCATCAGCACAACATCCGGCTTGGGCTGGGTCTGGATTGCATTAAGCGCCTCCTGACCGCTGCGCGCTGCGCGCACCCGGTACTCGGCCTGCAACACCAGACTGAGCACGCGCAGGTTGGCCGGCTCGTCATCAACGATCAGGACCGTAGGCTTGTCGTCGTTATCGGCTGTGGGCTGTTGTTCATCAGTCAAGGCTAGATTCTCGCTTGAACCGGGCAACCCCGGCGGCATGTTTGTACTGCATTATTTGCAAGGTCGAAAATTTCAGGTCACTGCGATTCCTGAGCTACATTGCGGCCTCTGCGTCCTTTAGGATTTCCACTTTGCCATATCATGCCAATCATAACACCCCCTTCCGCAGCAAAGTGCAGCGCGAGCGAAGCAGCATTTAGCCCAGCGGCGCCTCAGTTATCCAGCAATTGGCCCAGCAGACGGCGCGCTGAGGGGAAATCATAGGCTTCGATCGCCTGCCCCAGTTCCTCGGCCAGCCGGCCGTGGCGCTGCAGCAGTTCGGCCTCCAGCTGCAGATAGGCATCATAGGCGCGGGTATCGTCGGTCTGCACCATCGCTTGCAGGGCCTGCAACTGGGCGGCCGATGGTGCCGGGGCGGTTGCCGACAGGATCTCGCTGGGCAGCTCTTGCACCAGGGTATAAACCCGCCCCAGCCGCTGGCCCAGGGTCAGCAGCAAGGGTTCCAGCTCGCCGGTTTGCTGCTTGAGCGCCTGCTCCAGCGTCAAAGCGGCTTGCTGCAGGCCGATCAACCCCAGATTGCCCGCCACTCCTTTGAGGGCATGGGCCAGCTGGCGCGCCTGCTCGGTTTCGCCGGCACTGAGCTGGGCACGAATGCGCTCCCCGTCCTGACCGTGACTCTGGACGAACTGGCGCAGCAGGCGAAGGTAGGCGGATGAATCATGACCGAGATTGCGCAGCCCCCGATCCAGGTCCATCTCCAAATCCATCTCTGCGCTGGCGAGCTCGCGCAAACGCTGAAGGCTTAGCTCTGCTGCGCTCGGTGGCGTTGCAACCACCGCCGCCGATTCTGTCTCTTTATCCTGCTCCGGCTCTGGCGATGCTTGCTTGGGCTGGAGGGGCAACCAGCGGCCGAGGCGGGCGTAGAGATCGTCCAGGTCGATGGGCTTGGCG
>JADGBD010000321.1:1497-2957 GCA_015231665.1 Gammaproteobacteria bacterium | reverse complement strand
AAAGGCGTTAACCCATTACCTTGTTTGCTATTTTTCAACCCTAAATGAGAGCACTTCATTGAATGGCCCGAGAGTTTTTGTGGGCCGGTGAGGCTTATGTCAATGGCGCCGCTGCCTAGCAGGTCCAGTAGGTAGTGGATACGGGCATTATGTCTGCCATAAACTCAGTGTGCCTGTCTCGGTGGCCCCAACTAGGATAGTGATGGTCGTTAGCCAGCAGCTGTCAGTGGAGAATTTCAGCCAGATCTGCCTCGTAGATGGTGTCTGGAATAGCGCTTTCCTCGGTATTTTGCAGGGCACCTTCTCCAGGAGCTTACCCAGGGTTAAACAGCCGCTGGAAAAAGCCAGGGGGCTTAGGCAGCTGCATCTTGCCGAGGGCATCGATGACATTGCAGTCGCAGTATCTAGGGCTGTTGCAGAGGAAGGGTTGCGGGCGTATCTCCAGGCGGCGTTCCTTGGCGTTGCCGCAGTCCAAAAGCTCCGGCACATCGACCAGATTGGGGCAGCCCTGGATGCGACCATCGTTCCAGACACGGAAGTAGCCCTTGCCCGCCGGGCACAGCACTTGGGGCCGATCGGCAAAGCCTGCAGCAAAGTTTTCCTGATGGGCCTCGGGCTGGAGGATATCGGCGAAGTCACGCTGCAGCTGGGCAATTCGAGCTTCGGCCTGGGGGTCGAAGACCTGGTTGATGTCGCGGACCAGCAGCAGGGGTTTGCCGGTGGGCTTGAATACCTGCTCGGCGTAGTAGGCCAGCGCCTCGGGCCATTCATCCCGCAGCGCGGGGGAGAGGATGTAGTCGGGGTAGATTTGTTCGCGGCGGTTATCGATGAAGATACGGGCATGCTCGGGCCAGCGCTGCAGCAGGTTTTTGCGCTTGATCTGGTGGTAGTGCATGGTGAGGTTGATGTAACGGATCTTTTCCAGCTGGGCTTGGGTGAGATCGGGAAAGTCTTGCAGCACGGCACCGTTGGTGTCCAGGGCGATTTCCACGTTCTCTTCCAGCAGGCGGCTGAGCAAGCGCTGGGAGCGGCTGTAGCTGACGAAGAAATCACCTACCCCAGAGAAGGAGAAGAACGCCTTGACGCCGAAGCTGTCGATGAGGAATTTCAGATCTTCGAAGGTGAGCGAAGGCTGGTGTTTGGCGATGGGGTTGATGATGCAGTAGTCGCAGTCAAAGGTGCAATGACCTGAGGAAGAGGTGAAAAAGATCACCTGGCAGTCGGTTTCCAGCTTCATATTCGGGGTCCAGGTTAATCAGCCTTGCTCAATATAATGCAGTCTATCAGATTCAGGCCTTGTCAAAACGCCAGAGATAGGGCAGCCCAGCACGGCCTTGGGCCTGGCCTAGGCGGGCGTAATAGCGGCCCGCATGGAGCAGGGGCCAGCAGTCCGGGCTGATGCTGGCCTGCTCGCCCTGGCCAAATTGGCCAATGGCGGGGGCCAGCCAGGGCGCGGGGCT
>JADGBD010000321.1:0-1480 GCA_015231665.1 Gammaproteobacteria bacterium | reverse complement strand
CAACCGGATTGCAGCTCAGGGGATACCGGCCAGCTGGGCGGGCGTTGCAGGGTGCCGAGGTCTTGGGTGTGGGGCAATTCGCTATCCGGGGCTGGGCGGCTCAGCCATTGTGCCAGTCGGCTAAGCATGGAATGGGCGAAGTGTTTGCTGAAATAGCGCGGAGCTGCCTCATCCATAAGGGCGAGCTTGCCGGGATGGTGTTCGTAACGGTGGCTGGCCTCGGCCCTGGGCTCGTATTCCAAGCGATAACCGGCCTGGCGCAGGCGCCAGAACAGGTCAGAGTCTTCGTAGTACATGAAGAAGCCTGGATCAAACAAGCCGCCGACCCGCTCCAGCGCTTCTCGCCTGAGCAGGGCAAGCCCACCGGACAGGGCCGGCACCTGCAGCGGGCGCTGAGCCTGCCAGAGTCTGAGTGCATGGGCGCGAAAGTGCTGGCTGTAGAGCTGGCGGATGCGCGGGTAACGCTGGCTGAGGCTGTGCCATAGCAGCTGTTCTGGACCGGGGTGTATGCTGGGGGGCAAGAGGTAGCGCTTGTCCTGATCCCAGTAGGTTTTGGGGCCAACGGCCGCGATACGCGGGTCTTGTCCGAGAGACAGGCTGAGGCGGTTCAGGCAGCCTGGAAACAGCTGGGCGTCGGGGTTGAGCAGGAGTATGTGCTCACCCTGGCACTGAGCGTAGGCCAGGTTGCAGGCGCGAGCAAAGCCGGTGTTGCTAGAGTTAATGATGAGCTGGACTGGATCGGGAAGGCCCTGGCGCAGACGCTCGGCCTCTTCGGCATCGGCGCTGTTATCTACCAATATGATTTCGTGGGCTTGCTCCTGGATCAGAACCGATTTGATGGCCTGGTGGCTGAGAGCGGCGCAGCGGTAGTTGACGATGATGACGGAGATCATGGCGCGCAACATCACTGCCGTTGGGCGAGGACGTGGAAACTGTAGGTGCGTAGGCTTTCATCGTCAATACTCAGACCGCTGGCGTGGCAGGCATTTAGGTAGGCATCAAATTCTTCGGGACAGCCCGTAGTCTGGTTGTGCCAGGTCAGTACACCAAACCCGGTTTGCCGCAACAAAGAGTCCAAGCTGGGGCGGGTATAGAAACGCAGGTGGGTTTCACAGAGGATGCCCACCGGCAGGTAGTCGAAACGGCCCTGTAGCAGATCCCAGACCACGGACCAATGACCCACATTGGGCACGGAGAGCAACAGATAACCGTCCGGGCGTAGTAGGCTGTGGGCCTTGCGCAGGGCTTGAGCGGGATCAACCAAGTGCTCGAGGACATCAAGCAGGGAGATGCAGTCGTATCTGTGTTCAGTGGCCAACTGTTCGAAGGGCTGATTGAACACCTCGATGCCCTTGTTCCGGGCAATGGCCGCGGCGGCGGGGCTCATCTCCACCAGACTGGCCCGGCCCTGGCGCTGTCGCATGAAGGCCTCGGCGAATCCCCCTTGGCCGCCACCTACGTCCAGCAATTGGCGCACATC
>JADGBD010000320.1:559-2962 GCA_015231665.1 Gammaproteobacteria bacterium | reverse complement strand
CATTGTCGACCTCCAGGTTGAGTCACTTGAGTAAAATTGAGTCGCTTGAGTAGCGGCAAGCGGGTCTTTCGCCCCATTCACCGATTAAATTCACCGCTGGGGAAATTTAGGCGCTACTTATATTGAAAAAGCCAGGCCAAAGCAAGAGAATTTTCCGCTTGCGGCACTGCAGCAGAAAGCTATTCCTAGCGTTTCCTCTGTAAATCAAAACCCTGCTGCGCCCAGGCGATGATGCCGCCGCGCAGGTTGACCACATTGTCAATTCCCTGCTGTATCAGATACATGCAGGCATGGTAGGAGCGCGCCCCGCTGCGGCAGTAGAGCACCACTTCCTGTTCGGGATCGGCGCTGAATTCCTGCATCTTGAGGGGGATCAGGTGCATCGCCAGATGCTCAGACTGGGGCAGCATGCCGGCCATCAGTTCGGCATCGCTGCGGATGTCCAGCAGGCGGATGTTGGCGCCGCTATCAAGGCGGGACTTCAGTTCGGTGACATCGATTTCCTTGACTTGCACGGCATTGACCTGCTGTTAGGACTTGGGGATGCGGAGTATATTAGCGTTTTCCTATGTTTTCAATGGGCTAGCAATTGGGGTTTTTCCGCTGCCGGCCCGGTGGTACAGTCAGCGCGATTTTCTTGCCCATTAGGCCTGCCCCATGGATTTTCTGCCCATCTATCTCGATGTCAAACAACGCCCCTGCCTGGTGGTGGGAGGCGGCGCTGTTGCCGTGCGCAAGGTCGCCCTGCTGCGCCGCAGCGGCGCCCGTGTGCGCCTGATCTCGCCCGAGCTGGGGGCGGAATTGCAGGCCCTGGCCGCCAGCGGCGAGATCGAGCACATCCCCCGCACCTATGCCGCCGGCGATATCGGCGATGCCCTGCTGGTGATTGCCGCCACCGACGATGCCGCGGTCAACCAGGCCATCTCCACCGAGGCCCAGTCCCTGCGGATTCCGGTCAACGCGGTGGATCAGCCGGAGCTGTGCAGCTTCATCGTGCCCTCGATCATCGACCGCTCGCCGGTGGTTGCCGCGGTGTCTACCGGCGGCGCCTCGCCGGTGCTGGCGCGCTTGATCCGCAGCCGGCTGGAGTCGCTGATCCCCGCCGGCTACGGCCGCCTGGCCGATCTGGCCAACCGGTTCCGCGACAAGGTCAAGGCGCGCTTTGGCAGTGGCGAGGAGCGCCGCCGCTTCTGGGAGAAGGTGCTCGAAGGCGCGGTAGCCGAGCGGGTGTTCTCCGGCCACATGGAAGAGGCCGAGGCGATCATGGACAAGGCCCTGGCGATGGATGACCCTGCCGCCCAGTGCGGTGAGGTCTATCTGGTGGGCGGCGGTCCCGGTGACCCGGACCTGCTCACCTTCCGCGCCCTGCGCCTGATGCAGAAGGCCGATGTAGTGGTCTACGACCGCCTGGTGGCCAAACCGGTGCTGGAGATGACGCGCAAGGATGCCGAGCGCATCTACGTCGGCAAGGAGCGCAACAACCACGCCATGCGCCAGGAAGAGATCAACCAGCTGCTCGCCAATCTGGCCAAGCAGGGCAAAAAGGTGCTGCGCCTCAAAGGCGGCGACCCCTTCATCTTCGGCCGCGGTGGTGAGGAGATCGACACCCTGGCCAAGGAGAAGATTCCCTTCCAGGTGGTGCCCGGGATCACCGCCGCCGCCGGCTGTGCCTCCTATGCCGGCATCCCTCTCACCCACCGGGATTACGCCCAGTCGGTGACCTTTGTCACCGGCCATCTCAAGGACGGCTCGATCGACCTCAACTGGCTGCAGTTGGCACAACCGCACCAGACGGTGGTGTTCTACATGGGCCTGCAGGGCCTGCCGCTGATCGCCCGGCAGCTGATTGCCCACGGCCGCAGTGCGGATACCCCGGCGGCCCTGGTGCAGCAGGGCACCACCCACATGCAGCGGGTATTCACCGGCACCCTCGCCAGCCTGCCGGGCATAATCGAGCGCGAGCAGCCGAAACCGCCAACCCTGATCATCGTCGGCGAGGTCGTCGAACTGCAGGAAAAACTCAGCTGGTACAAGGCCCCCAGCGACTCCAGCCAGGGCGCAACAACCCCGGTACAGCCAGGCACCGAAGCCTGAGCCCCAATGGACAGCCTGCAGATCATCCTCCTCGCCCTGGTCCAGGGGCTGCCGGAATTTCGGCCCATCTCCCGCTCCGCCCACCTGATCCTGGCGCCGCAGCTGTTTGGCTTCGGTGATCAGGGCCTGGCCTTTGACGTGGCCGTGCACTTCGGCTCCCTCGGCGCGGTGATGCTGTATTTTCGCCGGGATATCCAGCTGATCCTGCGCGACTGGTTTGCCTCCCTGCCCGCCGGCGGCCAGGCCACGGCGCATAGCTGGATGGGCTGGTGCATCCTCCTTGGCACGGTGCCGGTGGTGATTGCCGGG
>JADGBD010000320.1:0-549 GCA_015231665.1 Gammaproteobacteria bacterium | reverse complement strand
CGTCGGACTGGGTACCATCCCGGTCGGGCTGGCGGGACTCCTGTTCAAGGATGGCATTGAACAACATTTGCGTTCGCCGCTGGTATTGGCGGTTGCCACCATTCTGTTTGGTTTGCTGCTTTGGTGGGCAGATGCGCAGGGACGGCGGGTCCGTGATGAACACGCGATCACCTGGAAGGATATTCTGTTTATCGGTCTGGCCCAGGCCATTGCGCTGATCCCCGGCACCTCCCGCTCGGGCATCACCATGACCGCCGGACTGATGCTGGGGCTGACCCGCGAGGCCGCCTCGCGCTTCTCCTTTCTGCTGGCCATCCCCACCATCCTCATGTCCAGCGCCCTGGTGACCCTGGAACTGGTCACCAGCGCCGGCTATGTGGATTGGCAAGCCCTGCTCGCCGGGGTGCTGCTGTCCTTCATCGCCGCTTACGCCTGCATCCACTATTTTCTGCGCTACATCGAGCGCATCGGCATGCTCCCCTTCGTCATCTACCGGCTGCTGCTGGGCGGGGTGATTCTGGTTCTTGTGCTCTGAACTATCCCAAATTT
>JADGBD010000319.1 GCA_015231665.1 Gammaproteobacteria bacterium | reverse complement strand
CATAGAGTTGTGGAGCCCGGATGCAGCGCAGCGGAATCCGGGGACTGACGGCTGGCTGCGGCCGCTGAAAACCATTCAACCCACAGGGCAATGCGATGAATCTACACGAATACCAGGGCAAACAACTGTTTCGTCAGCAGGGCATTCCGGTGCCCGAGGGTCGCTTGTTGCAGCAGGCCGAGCAGCTGCCCCAGGCTGCTACCGAATTGGGCGGTGGCCGCTGGGTGCTCAAGGCGCAGGTGCATGCCGGCGGTCGCGGCAAGGGCGGCGGCGTGCTGGTGAGTAGTTCGCTGGAAGAGCTGGAGGCCGGCGCCCGGCGCATCCTTGCCCAGCCGCTGGTAACGCCGCAGACCGGCGCCGATGGCCTGCCGGTCTCCGCCCTGCTGCTGGAACCGGCTTGTGCCATCCAGCGCGAGCTCTATCTCGGCCTGCTGCTGGATCGCGCCGCCGAGCGCCTGCTGGTGATGGCCTCTGCCGCCGGCGGCATGAGCATCGAAGAGGTGGCGGCCAAGACCCCAGAGCAGATCCACAGCCTGCATATCGATCCGGTGGTGGGGGTGCAGCCCGATCAGGGCCGCGAGTTGGCCTTCGCCTTGGGGTTGGAGGGGGATCAGATCAAGCAATTCGGCCAGATGCTCAGCCGCCTCTACGCCCTGTATGTTGCCGAGGACGCCAGCCTAGTGGAGATCAACCCCCTGGTGGTGACCCAGAGCGGCGATCTGCTGGCCCTTGACGCCAAGATCAACCTGGACGACAACGCCGCCTTCCGTCATCCCCAGCGCGCCCAGTGGCGCGATCTCAGCCAGGAGGATGCCCGCGAGGCCCAGGCGGCGGAGCACGAACTCAACTACATCAGCCTCGATGGCAACATCGGTTGCATGGTCAACGGTGCCGGACTGGCCATGGCCACCATGGACCTGGTCAAGCTGCACGGCGGTCTGCCTGCCAACTTTCTCGATGTCGGCGGCGGCACCACAGCGGCGCGGGTGGCCGAGGCGTTCAAGCTGATCCTCTCCGACAGCCAGGTCAAGGCGGTGCTGGTGAACATTTTCGGCGGCATCGTCCGCTGCGATTTGATTGCCGAGGGCATCATCAGCGCCATCAAGGAGGTGGGGATTCAGATTCCGGTGGTGGTGCGCCTGGAGGGCACTCGAGCGGCCGAGGGGCTGGCCATGCTCAATGCCAGCGGCCTGGCGCTGGAGACGGCGTCCGACCTGACCCAGGCGGCGCAGCGGGTGGTGGCAGCAGCTGGAGGTGCGGCATGAGCGTACTGGTGAACAAAGATACCCGGGTCATCTGTCAGGGCTTTACCGGCAAGCAGGGGACTTTTCATTCCGAGCAGGCCATCGCCTACGGCACCAACCTGGTGGGTGGCGTCACCCCCGGCAAGGGCGGGCAGAAGCACCTGGATCGGCCGGTGTTCGACACCGTGCGGGATGCGGTAGTGCAGGCCGGTGCCAACGCCAGCATGATCTACGTCCCGGCCGCCTTCGCTGCCGATGCCATCCTGGAGGCGGCGGATGCCGGTATCAGGGTCATCGCCTGCATCACCGAGGGCATCCCGGTGCTGGACATGCTGCGGGTCAAGGCGGCGCTGAGGCAATACGATTGCCGCCTGATCGGCCCCAACTGCCCGGGCATCATCACCCCCGGCGAGTGCAAGATCGGCATCATGCCCGGTAACATCCACCAGCCGGGCCGGGTGGGCATAGTCTCCCGCTCCGGTACCCTGACCTACGAAGCGGTGCATCAAACCACCCAGGCCGGACTGGGGCAAAGCACCTGCATCGGCATCGGTGGCGATCCCATCCAGGGGATGAACTTCGTCGATTGCCTGGATTTGTTGAACGCCGACCCGCAGAGCGAGGGCATAGTCCTGGTGGGCGAGATCGGCGGCAGCGCCGAGGAAGACGCCGCCGAGTACATCCGCAGCCGGGTACAGAAGCCGGTGGTGGCCTATATCGCCGGGGTCACCGCGCCCAAAGGCAAGCGCATGGGCCATGCCGGCGCCATCATCAGCGGCGGCAAGGGCACCGCCGAGGGTAAATACGCTGCCCTGGAGGCCGCCGGTGTTACCACGGTGCGCTCACCGGCGGATATTGGCAGAGCCATGGCTGGCCTGTTGGCCAGAAGTTAGAAGGGTGAAGTTAGAAGTTATTGTGAAACATCCGTGGCAACTCGCGAGTCCCCAGTCCCGAGTCCCGAACCCCGAGTCCCGGAGCCACCAAGAGATGTTTCATGTTCCGGGGTGGTGCTGCCCGCTCCATGTCCGTTAGGTTGAATGAAATGAAATCAGCTTTTGCCTTGATGATTTTGCTGCTGAGCCTGGCTCAGGTTGCGATTGCCGAGGAGGATGATCTGTTGCTGGAAGACCCGGTGCAGCTGGGTCATCAGGCCTATGTCAGCGGTGAGTTTCAGCGCGCCTTGAAGCTCTGGACCCCGCTGGCGGAGCAGGGCATAGCCCAGGCGCAGTTTTTTCTGAGCAATCTCTACGCCCGCGGCGAGGGAGTGGAGGCTGACCCGGTGGCTGCCCTGTCCTGGCTGACCCGAGCGGCCAAGGGCGGCTATGCACCGGCCCAGTTTAATCTGGGCAATAGGTTTTACCAGGGCCTCTGGGTCAACAAGGATCTGACTGAGGCGCGGCAGTGGTGGCTGAAAGCGGTGGAGCAAGGTCTGTCCCAGGCCGCTTACAATCTCGCCGGGCTGCATTATCAGGGCGCCGGGGTGGAGAAGAATCTGGCCCAGGCGCTGCACTGGTACCGGCGCGCCGCTGAGGCCGGTTCGATCGAGGCCAAGGTGGTGCTGGCCAAGCTGGACGAGGGCGCCGAGTCCTTGCCCTTGGCACAACCCATTGCGCCACAGCCAACCCAGCCAGCAACCACAGGCGCGGTGAAGACGCAGCCGAAAAAACCGGTGGTGGTGGGTACCCCCGAGGAGAGCGCCGCCTGGATCAAGGAGCAGGC
>JADGBD010000318.1 GCA_015231665.1 Gammaproteobacteria bacterium | reverse complement strand
CTCCAGGGGCAGGTGCCCGAAAGCGGCCTCGTCCTGCGGGAAGCCGGCGCCAGCGGCAGTGTGCAGGAGCTGGATTTGCTGGTCTGAGGATCAAGGGGTGAGCTGTCTGTGCTCTCCCTCCATCCCCCAGACTGGGCTTAGCGAGTTTCCACCAGAATCCGCCCGCGGGCCTCGCCGGCGAGGAGTTCGTCGAAGGCGGTGGGCAGATCTTCCAGCGGGATCACTCGCGCTACCAGGCGTTCGAGCAGGGGTCGGCTGAGCTGCATCGCCAGACGCTGCCAGATGACGCTTCGCTGGCCGATGGGGCAGGTCACCGAATCTATCCCCAGCAGACTGACCCCGCGGAGGATGAAGGGCATCACCGTGGTGTAGAGGTCGGCGCCGTTGGCCATGCCGATGCAGGCGACATTGCCCCAGGGCTGAATCTGCGGCAGCAGGCCGGCAAGGATGTTGCCGCCGACGCTATCGATCAGACCACCCCATTGGGCCTTGTCCAGCGGGCGCTCGCTCAGGGCCAGCTGCTGGCGGCTGAGCACCTGGCTGGCGCCCAGTTCCAGCAGTCGCTGCTGCTGATCCGGTTTGCCGCTGATGGCCACCACCTCGTAACCGCTGGCGGCGAGCAGGGCGGTGGCGATGCTGCCAACGCCGCCGCTGGCGCCGGTCACCAGCACCGGCCCCATCGCCGGGGTCTGGCCGTTCTGTTCCATGCGCTGCAGGGCCAGCCCGGCGGTGAAACCGGCAGTACCCAGAACCATGGCCATGAAGGGGCCCAGGCCGGGGGGTAGAGGCACCAGCCAGTCCGCCGGCAGGCGCACATAGCGGGCGTAGCCACCGTGGTGGGCCACACCCAGATCAAAGCCGGTGGCCAGCACAGGATCGCCGGGCTGAAAGCGCGGGTCAGTGGACTCCAGCACCTCGCCGGCGCAGTCGATACCGCCAATCAGGGGAAAGCGGCGCACTACCTTGCCCTTGCCCGTGCCGGCCAGGGCATCCTTGTAGTTGACGCTGGAAAAGCGGTTCTCCAGCAAAACCTCGCCAGGCCCCAGCGGTTCGGGGTTCAGCTGCTCCAGTTGCAGCTGTTGAATGCCGCTGCGATAGCCCTGATCGTCGTGATGAATGCGAAATGCCTTGAATGAAGTCATGCCGAGCTATCCTCTGAGGCCGGATGGGGAGTAAGGGGCTACAATGGTGCCATTTGTAATCCGCTCGGTCACCCCCATATGGCCGCTGTTTCTGAATTTACTGCCTGAATCCCATTCTGGAGGAATACCGTCATGCCCTTCTACGACTACCGCTGTGAGGCCTGTGGCCATGATCTTGAGGTGATGCAGAAAATCAGTGACCCGCTGCTGACCGATTGCCCGCAATGCGGCCAGCCGGCGCTGAAAAAACAGCTGAGCGCACCGGCGTTCCGTCTCAAGGGTGGCGGCTGGTATGAAACTGACTTCAAATCCGGTAACAAGAAGAACCTGCACGACTCCGGCGCAGATGACAAACCTAAGGCAGACAAAGCCCCAGCGGACAAGCCCAAGGCGGATAAGCCAGCGGCTGATAGCAAAGCAGACGCCAAGCCAGCGAAGAAGGCATCTGCTCCCGCCGCTGCGGCTTCATGAAGCGCTATCTGGTTGCCGGCCTGCTGGTGTGGTTGCCCCTGGGGGTGACCCTGCTGGTGGTGCGCCTGCTGGTCAGCTGGCTGGATGGGGTGATCCTGCTGCTGCCGCCGCAATACCAGCCGGAGCAGCTGCTCGGTTTCCACATCCCCGGTCTCGGGGTGGTGCTGAGCGTGCTGGTGGTGCTGACCACGGGCATGTTGGTGGCCAATTTCTTCGGCCGCAAGCTGGTTGCCCTCTGGGAGCTTCTGCTCTCCCGCATTCCCCTGGTGCGCTCGGTCTATTCCGCCTCCAAGCAGCTCACCGAGACCCTGTTTGCCGATAGCGGCCAGAGCTTTCGCCAGGTGGTGCTGGTGGAGTTTCCCCGCCGCGAGGTCTGGACCCTGGCCTTTCTCACCGGCCAGGACCCGGGCGAGCCAGCGCGGGTGCTGGGGCGCGATCTGGTCAATGTCTATGTGCCGACCACGCCCAATCCCACTGGCGGCTACTTCATCATGCTGCCGCGCGCGGATGTGATCGAGCTGGACATGAGCGTTGATGACGGACTCAAGGCGATCCTGTCCATGGGCGCGGTGATGAGTCCGGACAAGGCGCGCGTGCTTGCGGAGAGCCCGCTTAAACCTTAATATTCAGCCCCTTTCGGTGGCCCCTCTTTCGGCAGGTGGAGCCGCCCCCTCCAGACCCCTAGCAGGAAAACCAGCACCATGCGCAGTCATTATTGCGGCGATCTCAACGCCAGCCATCTCGATGAAACCGTTGAACTCTGTGGTTGGGCCAATCGCCGCCGCGATCACGGTGGGGTGATTTTCATCGATCTGCGCGACCGCAGCGGCTTGGTCCAGGTGGTCTATGACCCCGACCTGCCGGAGGTGTTCAGCAGCGCCGAGCAGGTGCGCAACGAATTTGTCCTGCGCATCAAGGGGCGGGTACGTCGGCGCCCGGCAGGCACCGAAAACAAGGAGCTGAGCACCGGCGAGATCGAGATCCTGGGCAAGGAGCTGGAGATTCTCAACCGCGCCGACACCCCGCCGTTCCAGCTGGACGAGGACGAAATCAACGAGGAGCTGCGCCTGCGCTATCGCTACATCGACCTGCGCCGGCCGGTGATGCAGCAGCGCATCCTGCTGCGCGCCCAGGTCACCCGGCTGCTGCGCCGCTTCCTCGATGACCAGGGCTTTCTCGACATCGAAACCCCCATGCTCACCCGCGCCACCCCCGAGGGCGCGCGGGATTATCTGGTGCCTAGTCGTACCCACGCGGGCAAGTTCTTCGCCCTGCCGCAGTCGCCGCAGCTGTTCAAGCAGCTGCTGATGATGTCGGGGATGGATCGCTACTATCAGATTACCCGCTGCTT
>JADGBD010000317.1 GCA_015231665.1 Gammaproteobacteria bacterium | reverse complement strand
GCAGACCAACACCGATGCCGCCATGCGCCAGCTGCGCGATCTGCTGATCCCGATCCTGCGCACCGCGGACATCCTCGCGCGCATCGACAGCCAGCGCTTTGCCCTGCTCATGCCACATACCGAGCCGGCCAAGGCGCAGGCCCTGGAGCAGCGCATCAGCCGCCAGCTGGAGGGCTCCAGCTTGCAGGTGAGTCTGGAGTTGAAGCATTTCGATGCCGCCGAGGCGGACTCGGCCAAGCAGGGGGCGGATGGGCATCAAGCAATCCCGTCGGGGAGCGCTGCAGATGCCTGAGCTGGCCAGCGCGTGAGGGTGCAGATCTTTCAGGCCTGGAATCGCATCCGTTCCAGTTTCTGGTTTCTGCCGAGCCTGATGGCCGCCGGGGCGATGGCGCTGGCCTTGGTGAGCGTGGCTCTGGATACGCCGGTGACCGATTGGCTGAGGCGTCACTGGGGTGTGACCTTCAACGGCGGCGCGGAAGGCGCGAGCGCCCTGCTTGGGGCCATCGCCGGATCGATGATCACCCTCGCCGGGGTGGTGTTCTCGATTACCCTGGTCGCCCTGTCGCTGGCTTCATCGCAACTGGGGCCACGCTTGCTGCGCAATTTCATGCGCGACACCACCACCCAGGTGGTGCTCGGCACCTTTGTCGCCACCTTTCTCTATTGCCTGCTGGTGCTGCGCACCATCCGCCGGGCCGAGGAGATCAGCTTTGTCCCGCATCTGTCGGTCAGCCTTGGCGTAGTCCTGGCCGTGATCAGCGTTGGGGTGTTGATTTTCTTTATCCACCATGTCTCCGTCTCCATCCAGGCGAATGAGATTTTGGCGCGGGTCGGCGCGGAGTTGAACGGGGAAATCGATCGGCTGTTTCCCCAGTGCATTGGCCGGGGAATGCCAAGGAACCCCTCGCGGGAGCCTGAGGCCGAGTTTCTTGAGCAATTCGAGCAAGAGGCGATGCCGATTGAATCGGTTGCCGATGGCTATCTCCAGTTTGTCGATCTGAATGCCCTGATGGAGCTGGCCGAGCAGGAGGGGTTGGTGCTGCGGCTGCAACGGCGGCCAGGTCACTATGTGGTGGCGACGCGGCCGCTGGCGCTGGTCTGGCCAAAAGACAAGGTCAACGCCCATCTGCGCGAGCGGATCAACGCCGCCTTTGCCCTGGGCAATCAGCGCACCTCGGGTCAGGATATTGAGTTTGCCGTCAACCAGCTGGTTGAAATCGCCATCCGCGCCCTGTCTCCGGGGGTGAATGATCCCTTCACCGCGATGTCCGCTGTGGATCACCTGGGCTCGGCACTCTGCCGCCTGGCGGGCAGAGAGATGACCTCCCCCTACAGCTATGATGGCCAGGGGCAACTGCGGCTGATCATGTCGGTATTCAGCTTTGCCGATGTGGCCGATGCCGCCTTCAACCAAATTCGCCAACAGGCCCGCTGCAGCGCCGCAGTGACCCTGCGCCTGCTGGAAACCCTGGCTGTAGTCGTTGGCGGGGTGCATCGGCCGGAAGATCGCGCTGCCCTGTTACGCCACGCCGAAATGATCCGCCACGGAGCCCGCAGCGGCCTGCCGGAATACGCCGATCGTCAGGAGGTGGAAGCCCGTTTTCTGTCCATCAAGCGCCTTGGGGGAGCGGCCTGACAATTAGGAATATTCTGAGGAATATTCTCAACGCATCATGCCGCTATGACTTAAGCTGTAAACAGGCGCTCAATCCACTCTGCGCTCAGTCATACCCCGTCCGCCACATGCTGTTTTCATCAATGGACCATCTGCCAGGAGAAGGCTCGTGCCCCTGATCAATCTCATCGTCATTCTTATTGTTATCGGTCTGCTGCTTTGGCTGGTGAACAACTACATCCCCATGGACCGCAAGATCAGGAATATCCTCAACATCCTGGTCGTCGTCTTTGTCGTGCTCTGGCTTTTGCAAGTGTTCGGCATCTTGGGCCCCATAGGCAATATGCAGATCGGCCGATGAGGCTCGCTCAATGAGGCTCGCTCAATGAGCCTAAGGAGAGAATGATGATACTCAGTCAATTAGGTGCGCTGCTTATTCTGCTGGCGGATGTGTATGCCGTTATCATGATTTTGCAAAGCTCGGAACAGATGCTGCACAAGGCGCTTTGGGTGCTGTTGGTGGTGCTGTTGCCCTTGATCGGCCTGATCGTCTGGTACCTGATGGGGCCAGGCCGCAAGCCGTTCTGACCGGCGTGGAGCGATCTCCGCTGGCTGAAATCTGATGCAGAAGCGCAGGGTCAAACCCGCCGGTTGCTGCGTCTATGGATCAGCCACCACACCAGCAGCACCAGGCCGATGCCGGCGAGGGGGAAGGCGAGCTTGAGCCAATCGCCATCGCTGGCCAGCTTGCCCATCAGGGTGCCGGGGAGCAGATAGGCCGGGGCCCAGACCAGGGCGGAGAGGATGTTGGCGATATAGAAACGCCGTGGCGGCATGCGCATCAGCCCGGCCACCAGCGGAATGATGGCGCGAATCGGGCCGAAGAAGCGCCCCAGTGCCACGCTCAGGTCCCCATAACGGGCAAAGAAAGCTATCCCCCGCGGCAGATGCTCCGGATGCAGGCGAAACCAGCCCAGGCGCTCGGTGTAGTCATCCAGGCGATGCCCCAGCCAATAGCTCAGACCGTCGCCGAGGATGGCGCCGGCAACGGCATAGGCGCACATGCTCCAAAAATCCAGCACCCCAGCGCCGATCAGGGTGCCCACAACAAACAGAATCACCACCCCCGGCACCAGCACGCCGACAATCGCCAGAGACTCGGCCAGGGCGATGGCAAACACCACCCAGCCGGCCCGCTCGGGGTGGGCGCTGATCCAGCCGCTGAGTTGATCGAAGAATTCCATGCTGTGGCCTCGGGTGGTTGCTTTGACCTGTTTAGATTGTTGCAGTGCCGGGACAGGCCCAATGGCGTCAACTTAAGACATTTATTGGCTGCTTAAGCCGTTCGCTGAGCGGA
>JADGBD010000316.1:1593-2972 GCA_015231665.1 Gammaproteobacteria bacterium | reverse complement strand
CGGCCAAACAGGGGCTCGCCAATCTGGTAGGCGGAGCGGCTGTCACGATCCAGCTTTTCGCGGATGGCTTGGCGGACAAATTCAGATACAGAGCCGCCTTCGCGCTCCAGACGTAAGCGAAGCTCTGTTTCCAGTTCAGGGTCGATTCTTAATGAAAGGCTCATGGCAGGGTCTCCTCTATGCTCTGTATTACAAAAATGTAGTACGGATTTTCTCGCACTGCAAGCGCATCTCACCGCTGACGCCCAGTTACGCAAGGATGCAATCATGCTCCTGACACGCCTGCTGCAAGACGACCGTGGCGGCCAGGTCATGCTGGGCCTGCTGTTGCTTGTCGCCATTCTGGTGCCGATCCTGAACCTGGCGGTGCCGGTGGATAATCCGCTGCACGTCTCCACCTATACGGTAACCCTGCTGGGCAAGTATCTGACTTTTGCACTGCTGGCACTGGCGGTGGACCTGGTCTGGGGCTACCTGGGCATACTGTCGCTGGGGCACGGGGCCTTTTTCGCCCTCGGCGGCTACGCCATGGGCATGTACCTGATGCGCCAGATCGGTGAGCGCGGGGTTTACGGTCACCCAGAACTGCCCGATTTCATGGTGTTCCTGAACTGGCAGGAGTTGCCCTGGTACTGGTGGGGTTTCGACAGCTTCATCTTCACATTGCTGATGATCGGGCTGGTGCCGGGGATTCTCGCCTTTGTGTTCGGGTGGTTGGCGTTTCGCTCGCGGGTCACCGGGGTCTATTTGTCCATCATCACCCAGGCCCTGACCTATGCCCTGATGCTGGCCTTCTTCCGCAACGAGATGGGCTTTGGTGGCAACAACGGTCTGACCGATTTCAAGGACATCCTCGGCTTTGACCTGCAGGCCGACAGCACCCGCATTGGTCTGTTCCTGGCCTCGGCGCTGGCCGTGGGGCTGGGTTACCTGTCCTGCCGGGCGGTGGTGCTGTCCAAGCTCGGTCGGGTGGCGACGGCGATCCGCGATGCCGAGGATCGTACCCGCTTCACCGGTTACCGGGTCGATCACGTCATGCTGTGGATATTCACCTTCTCGGCGATCCTGGCCGGCATCGCCGGTGCCCTCTACGTGCCCCAGGTGGGTATCATCAATCCCGGTGAGTTTTCGCCGCTGTTTTCCATCGAAATCGTCATCTGGGTGGCGGTGGGCGGTCGGGCGACACTCTATGGTGCGGTGGTCGGCGCCCTGCTGGTCAACTATTCCAAGACCTATTTCACCGCGGCGCTGCCGGAGGTCTGGCTGTTCGCCCTGGGTGGCCTGTTTGTGCTGGTGACCCTGTTCCTGCCCAAGGGTATCGCCGGGCTGATGCAGATGCTGCGGCGGCGCAAGGAGGCAGCGGCATGAGCCTGTTGCAG
>JADGBD010000316.1:0-1583 GCA_015231665.1 Gammaproteobacteria bacterium | reverse complement strand
CCGGAGAGGTCGCCACCGCGGCGATTGAGCATCTCTTTGAGCGCCGGGACCAGGTGTTCGAATTCCTCAAGCCGGCCATCAACCCGCATCTGGATATCAGCCACCAGTGCATCCTCTACCTGGAGGGGGTGTCGGTCAGTTTCGACGGCTTCAAGGCCATCAATGACCTGAACCTCTATGTCGACGCCGGTGAACTGCGCTGCATCATCGGCCCCAACGGTGCCGGCAAGACGACCATGATGGACATCATCACCGGCCGCACCCGCCCCGATAGCGGCAGTGTCTATTTCGGCCAGAGCATCAACCTGCTCAAGCTGAGCGAGCCGGAGATCGCCAACGCCGGCATCGGCCGCAAGTTCCAGAAGCCGACAGTGTTCGAGAACCATTCGGTGTTCGAGAACCTGGAGCTGGCAATGGCCACCGACAAGCGGGTCTGGCCGACCCTGTTCGCACGCCTGTCGGCGGAGCAGGTCGAGGAGATCGACCGAGTGCTGGAGACCGTCGGCCTGCTGGAGTTGCGCCAGCGACCGGCGGGTGTCTTGTCCCACGGTCAGAAACAGTGGCTGGAGATCGGCATGCTGCTGATGCAGCGCCCGCGCCTGCTGCTGGTGGACGAACCGGTCACCGGCATGACCCACCAGGAGATGGACCGCACCGCCGAATTGCTCACCTCCCTGGCCGGCGACCACGCCGTGGTGGTGGTGGAGCACGACATGGAGTTCGTCCGCTCCATCGCCCGCAAGGTCACGGTGCTGCACCAGGGCAGCGTGCTGGCCGAGGGCAGCATGGATCAGGTGCAGAACGATCCCAGGGTGCGGGCGGTTTATTTGGGGGAGGAATAGGGTTATGAAGAAAGAGTCCGCAAATGAACCCAAATGAACGCGAATTTTCTTTGAGTTGGGTTGGCTCATGCTGAAAATCGCTGGTCTTAATCAGTATTACGGCCAGAGCCACTGCCTGCGCGACCTCGACCTTGGGGTGCCGGAGGGGCAATGCACGGTGTTGATGGGCCGCAACGGCGTCGGCAAGACCACGCTGTTGCAGTCGATCATGGGTCTGCTGCCGGCGCGAACCGGGCAGATGGCCTTTGCCGATACTGACCTGCTCAAGCAGTCGGCGGAGCGCCGTGCCAGCCTGGGGATTGGCTATGTACCCCAGGGACGCCAGGTGTTTCCCTTGCTGACGGTGGAGGAGAATCTGCGCATCGGCCTGCCGGCCCGGCGCGATGGCCTCAAGCAAGTTCCGGGTTTCATCTTCGAGCTGTTCCCGGTGCTCAAAGAGATGCTCAATCGCCGCGGTGGCGACCTCTCCGGCGGCCAGCAGCAGCAACTGGCCATAGGTCGCGCCCTGGTGGTCGATCCCAAGCTGTTGATCCTGGACGAACCCACCGAGGGTATTCAGCCCAACGTGGTCGGCGAGATCGGCGACATCCTGCGCCGCCTGAACCGGGAGCAGGGCTTGACCCTGCTGTTGGTGGAGCAGAAACTGCCCTTCGCCCGCAAGCTGGGGGATCGCTTCGCTCTGATGGACCGAGGCCGCGCCGTCGCCGCCGGCCCCATGGCCGAACTGGGCGACGAGCTGAT
>JADGBD010000315.1:2485-2973 GCA_015231665.1 Gammaproteobacteria bacterium | reverse complement strand
CCGGAGCTGTTGATATCCAGACGACCCACGGCAATCCAACGGCTGTTCTTGATCTTCGGCAGGGCGGCAAACACCGTCTTGCGCCCCTCGGGATCGCTGCGCGTCACCAGCTCGCCCTCGGGCTTGTGGTAGGCAATCACCAGCGGCAACTGGGTGCTCTGATTGAGTTTGACATCCAGACTACGCCGCCCCATGCGCAGGCGATCCCCCGGCACGGCGCGATCCCCCAACTTGGCGGTGCGCTCGTTGAGTTGAATCTGGCCCTCGGCGATCAGTGCCTCGATCTGCCTGCGACTGCCCCAGCCGGCATTGGCCAGGAGTTTCTGGATACGCTCGCCAGCGGGTTCGGATGGGGATTTTTTCATGGCTGATCCTGTGAGGCCGCCACCGCGGCGGGCTCTTCCAGACGATCGGGATCGTTCAGATCCAGCTCGCGGTTGATGGACTCACAATCCCGAATCTCCGCCAAAGTCGGCAGCTGATCCAGG
>JADGBD010000315.1:0-2475 GCA_015231665.1 Gammaproteobacteria bacterium | reverse complement strand
AGAAACTGACGGGTGGTGGCGTAGAGCGCCGGCCGACCGGGCACATCGCGCCTCCCGACCACGCGAATCCAGTCCCTGTCGCTCAGGCTCTTGATGATGTTGCTGGCCACCGCCACGCCGCTAATCTCTTCGATCTCGCCGCGGGTGACCGGCTGGCGGTAGGCAATGATCGCCAGGGTCTCCAACAGGGCGCGGGAATAGCGCGGCGCCCGCTCCTGCCAGAGATTGGCAATCGCCGGCGCATAGCTCTGGCGCACCTGCAGGCGGTAGCCCCCAGCCACCTCCCTAAGCTCGATGGCGCGCTCGGCATAATCCTGCTCCAACGCCCGCAATGCCTGGCGCAACTCGGACTTGTCCGGCTGAGCGACCTCCTCGAACAGCCCTTGCAGCTGGTCCAAATCCAAGGCTCGCCCGGCCGCCAGCAAGGCCGCTTCCAGAATCAGCTTAAGCTCCAACGCAACTCCCCATCAGCTCTACCCTACCCCAGCCGCGCCGAGGCAATGATTGTGGCGGCGAACAATAGCGCCCTTTGCGCCCAATCGCCAGCCCTGCTCATCCAGCTTGGCGCAGTTTGTTAAACTGCGCCATAATCGCGCCATTCAGATGGTAAACAGCGCCAAGGCCACCTATGTCATCCAACACAGAACTACTCAACAGCATCCGCTCATCCCCAACCGGGGTGACGCTAAGCGAACTCCTGACGGACCACCCGAACATCGCCAGACGAACCGCCCAGCGCCTGATCGCTCGGCTGATTGAAACTGGCCAGATTACTGCCTTGGGCGAAGGCAGAGCCCGTCGCTATTTTGGGGCTGGTCACACAGTATCCCAAGGGACAGAACCTGCCGAAACGGAGGGCTTTCCGTCCGGCATACCCCTCTCTGCCGACAGCCTGGATATCCTCGCCTACATCGATCAGCCAGCGGCGGCACGCAAGCCGGTGGGCTACCAGCGGGATTTCCTAACTGCCTATAGCCCCAATGAAACCTGGTATTTGCCGGCACCTCTGCGCCGCCAATTGTACAGAATGGGCAAAACCCGTGACCTTGACCAACCAGCGGGCACCTACAGCCGCGCCATTCTCAACCGCTTGCTGATCGACCTCTCATGGGCATCCAGCCATCTGGAAGGCAATACCTACTCGCGCCTGGATACGCGCAGGCTTATCGAACAGGGCAAAGCGGCCAGGGGCAAGGCGACCCTCGAAACCCAGATGATCCTGAACCACAAGACAGCCATAGAACTGCTGGTGGAGAACATCGATACGGCCGCGTTCAACCGCTACACCCTGATGAATCTGCACAGTGCCCTTGCCGAAAACTTGCTGCCCAACCCGGCAGATGAGGGACGCATTCGCCAGCATGCCGTCGATATTGGTAAAAGTGTTTACCGTCCGCTTGCCACACCGCAACAGATCGAGGATGCACTTGACGTACTCTTGGCCAAGGCCATCCGAATTCTTGACCCCTTCGAACAGTCTTTCTTCATGCTGGTGCACTTGCCCTATCTGCAGCCCTTTGCCGACATCAACAAGCGCACCTCTCGGTTGGTCGCGAATCTACCGCTGTTTCGCGCCAACCTCTGTCCCTTGACCTTTTTGGATGTACCGGAACAGGCCTACAGCCGCGCCACACTCGGCGTTTACGAAATGACCCGAGTGGAATTGCTGCGAGATCTCTTCGTCTGGGCCTACGAACGCTCAACGCAAGAATATCTGGCGATCAAACAAGACCTGACAGAACCCGATCCACTGCGCCTGGCCTGGCGGGACTTCATCAAACAAACTCTTGGTGATGTCATCAGGCATCCGCAGCTTGAGCCGCTCTCCCAGATACAAGGAGCCGTAGCAGCGCATGTTCCCCAAGACGAGCAAGACGCTGTGCAGGCTCTGATTGTGGAGGAGTTGCGGCGACTGCACGAGGGCGTGCTCGCCCGCTATGGTTTGCGCCCTTCAGAATACACCGCTTGGAAAACCGCACACAGGCATTGACACAGCGACTGCAAACCAGCTCAGCCCGCAATCCAGACCATTGATCCCCGGTGTGCCAACGCGCCGCTAAAGCACCTCGTTGGCATGATCCGCCAGGCGCGAGCGTTCGCCGCGCAGCAGGGTGATGTGGCCGCTGTGGTCCCAGCTCTTGAAGTGGTCCACCACGTAGGTCAGGCCTGAGGTGGTTTCCGTCAGGTAGGGGGTGTCGATCTGGGCGATGTTGCCCAGGCAGACCATCTTGGTGCCGGGGCCGGCGCGGGTGATCAGGGTTTTCATCTGCTTCGGCGTCAGGTTCTGCGCCTCGTCGATGATGATGTATTTGTTCAAAAAGGTACGCCCGCGCATGAAGTTCAGCGAGTGAATGCGGATACGGCTTTTCAGCAGGTCATCGGTAGCGGCGCGGCCCCAGCTACCGCCCTCGGGCTGGGCCAGCACCTCCAGGTTATCCATCAGGGCACCCATCCAGGGGGTCATCTTTTCTTCCT
>JADGBD010000023.1:8104-15437 GCA_015231665.1 Gammaproteobacteria bacterium | reverse complement strand
CATCAAACCGGCGGAGACAAAGCCCACCACCAGCACCGTGGTGACCGAAGACGACTGAATGATGGCGGTGACAAAGGCGCCGGTGGTGGCGGCCATGAAGCGATTGGAGGTGAGGCGAGCGAGGATGTTCTTCATCCGCTCCCCCGCCACCGCTTTGAGGGAATCGGCCATCTGCTCCATGCCAAACAAAAACAGCGCCAGGCCACCGAACAGCTGCATCGCCATCACGCCCCAGTCAGGGCTTTCTAGCCCGCTCGGGGCCAGGCTCGGCGTCAGGCTCGGCGCCAGGCTTTGCGCCAGGACAGGCCAGGCCCAGAGACCCAGACAAGCCAACAGCAGCCCCAGCAGGCTGCTTCTGCCCAGCACCGCACCCACACCGCCCTTAGCCCCCATCTGCCGCCCTCAATCAATTGTTTGACCCAGCCGTTCTGACACAGCCGTTCTGACCTGGGCGTTCTGGCCCAGGCGGGCCGCTGTGTTAAGCATACCTTACAGTGCCATGTCATTTAAGTTGCAAATTTGTTACCGTTTGATGAAATCTGGTGTAACCTATCTGCGTGTTCTCTAAGGAATAACCTAAGGAAATCCTAGGGTAATCGGGATTTCCCTGGATTGGCGTCGAGCAACCCAACATTTTTCCTGCAACCGGCCAAAACCCGGTTCAGGACGGACCCATGACGACAAAAACCCCCGCCGCTGCGGCGGCCCAGCATCCAGACCCCGCCACCGAGGCCAGTGCCTCAGGCACAGCGGCGCTTGTCGCCCACCTTCCTGATGCAGCAACCCCTGCAGCCGAGCCCCCCAGCTACGCCGATTTGCTCGCGGAGAATCAGCAGCTCAAGCAGCAGCTGGAGCAGGCCCGGCAGCACAGCGAACATGCCCTGCGCAAGTACCGTAACAGCCAGGAGTTGCGCCCCTACCAGGCCGAACTGATCCGCATGCAGCAATGTCTGGAGAGCGACGGCCGTAAGGCCATCATCGTCTTTGAAGGCCGCGGTGCCTCGGGCAAGGGCGGCACCATCCGCCGCATCACCCAGTACATGAACGCCAAGCGCTACAAGGTGGTGGCCTTCGGCAAACCGCGGGAAGAGCAGCGCACCCAGTGGTTCTATCAGAAGTATATTCAGGAATTCCCCCACGCCGGCGAGATCCTCCTGTTCGACCGCAGCTGGTACAGCCGCGCCCTCATCGAACCCGTGTTCAGCTACTGCAGCGACGAGGAATACGCCAATTTTCTCGCCGGGGTGAAGGGCTTTGAAAAGGACCTGCGCCGCCAGGGCATCATCCTGATCAAGCTCTATTTCAGCGTTTCCAAGGAGGAACAGGCGCGGCGTTACGCCCAGCGCCGCATCGACCCCCTGCAGAGCTGGAAGCTGGAGGAAGCCGACCTCGACGCCGAGGAGTTCCGCGAGGCCTTCACCCAGGCCAAATACCGCATGCTCAGGCACACCCATTCCCACCACAGCCCCTGGACCATCATCCGCTCGGACGACAAGCACAAGGCCCGCCTCAATGCCATCAAGGTGATTCTCAGTCAGGTGGATTACGCGCCACTGGACCCCGAGCTGAGCCTGACCCCGGATGCCAGCTGCGTGGTTTCCGGGGCCCGTGAGCTGGAGCGGATGGAGGCCTACCGCATCCGCAACCACATTCGATGAGCCACCCGGCCGCCACGCCCAGCCGGGCGCCGGCGGCTGCAAAAATAACTCGACCAAGGAGACCAGATGAACAGCAAGAACACCATTGCCTCGCTGCTGGGAAGCAGCCCATTCAAG
This sequence comes from Gammaproteobacteria bacterium, assembly GCA_015231665.1. Taxonomy (GTDB): domain Bacteria; phylum Pseudomonadota; class Gammaproteobacteria; order Chromatiales; family Chromatiaceae; genus Magnetovirga. The sequence goes on along the minus strand of JADGBD010000023.1, from coordinate 13,662 downwards.
CCCCTGCAGGAGCACATGCGCATCATCCGCGCCTGTGTTGCCGAGGTCCCTGCCCTGTTTGACGCCCTGGCCAGCGGCGATGCGGCAAGCCTCAGCCAGCAACGCGACCTGATCTTCACCAAGGAGGCCGAGGCCGACCGCCTCAAGCAGCAACTCAGCGCCCATCTGCCGAAGAGCCTGTTCATGCCGGTGGATCGGCGTGATCTGCTCGATCTGCTTAGCGTTCAGGACGGCATCGCCAACATCGCCCAGGATATCGCCGGCCTGCTCACCGAGCGGCAGATGCCGATCCCGGCCGGCATGGAGGCGGGGGTGCTGGCCCTGGTCAAGCGCTCGGTGGAGACCTGCGACCACGCCGCCACCATTATCGAAGAGCTGGATGAACTCCTTGCCACCGGCTTTCGCGGTCAGGAGGCCAGCCGGGTGGGCGAGATGATCGCCCAGCTGCATGAGATGGAAAACGAGACCGACCTGATGGGCATTGACCTAGCACGCCAGCTGTTTGCCATGGAAGACCAGATGAAGCCGGTATCGGTGATGTTCTGGTATCAGCTGCTGCAGTGGATCGGCGATCTGGCCGACTACGCCGAGAAGGTCGGTGACCGCATGGAGCTGTTGCTGGCGCGTTAGCCACAGCTGGCGCCAGCCCTCGTCACCGATTCCGTCCGCCGGACCTAGGGTCCGCTTTCGCTAGTTTTGGAGTTCATCATGGAAATCATCAACAGCTACGGTTACATCTTCATCGCCATGGCCGTCATCTTCGGCCTCTACATGACCTGGGGCATAGGCGCCAACGACGTCGCCAACGCCATGGGCACCTCGGTGGGCTCGGGCGCCATCACCGTCAAGCAGGCCATCATCATTGCCGCCATCTTCGAGTTTTCCGGCGCCTTCCTCGCCGGCGGCCAGGTCACCGCCACCATCCGCAGTGGCATCATCGACCCCACCGGCATCGCCGGCACGCCAGAGATTCTCGTCTACGGCATGCTCGCCTCCCTGCTGGCCGCGGCGATCTGGCTGATGATCGCCTCCCAGCGCGGCTGGCCGGTGTCCACCACCCACACCATCGTCGGCGCCATCGTCGGCTTTGCCGTCGCCGGCATCGGCATGGATGCGGTGCAATGGGGCAAGATCGGCGGCATAGTCGCCAGCTGGCTGGTGTCGCCGCTGCTGGGCGGTATTCTCGCCCTGCTGCTGATGCTCAGCGTGCGCAAGCTCATCCTCAATACCGAGCAGCCCTTCCGCCAGGCGCAGAAATGGGGCCCCTTCTACGTCTTCTTGGTGGGTTTCATCGTGGCTTTGGTCACCCTGTTCAAGGGTCTGTCGCACCTGAAATTGGAGCTGAGCACCGGCCAGAGCGTGCTCGCGGCCCTGGTTATCGGCCTGATCCTCGCCTTTATCGGCAAAATCATGATCAATAAGGTCAAGATCGATGAAGATGCCGACCAGGATTACCACTACGCCAGCGTCGAAAAGGCCTTTGTGCCGATGATGATCTTCACCGCCTGCGCCATGGCCTTCGCCCACGGCTCCAACGATGTCGCCAACGGCATAGGGCCAATGGCGGCGGTGCTGTCCATCGTCGGCAGCGGCGGTGAAGTGGCGCAGAAAGCCGGCCTGCCCCTGTGGGTGCTGCTGCTCGGGGGTACCGGCATAGTCCTCGGTCTGGCCACCATGGGCTACAAGGTGATGCAGACCATAGGCACCAAGATCACCGAACTGACCCCCACCCGCGGCTACTGCGCCACCCTGGCGGCGGCGATCACCGTGGTGCTGGCCTCCAAGACCGGCCTGCCGGTATCCACCACCCACATCGCCGTGGGCGCGGTGATGGGCGTGGGTCTGGCCCGGGGCATAGGCGCGCTGGATTTGCGCGTGCTCGGCAACATCGTCATCTCCTGGCTCGTCACCCTGCCGGTGGGCGGCATCCTTGCCGCTCTATTCTTCTTCCTGTTCAAGGGAATTTTTGGCTAAGCTCTGCGAAAATTTTGCCTTGTTTGCGGCAAGCCGGCCTCTTCTCCCCAACCCTCTCCCCCACCAAGGCGAGGGGCTGGGGCAAAGGCTGGCTGCCCATTAGCGAGCCCGCGCCAACCATGACTGCCCTGCATACGCGGCCGATGACGGAAACCCAGACTATCAAGGGGCTTCTGTTTCCGGCCCATGTCCGCTTCAAGCAACTGCTCATCACCGGCCCGCCGGGCTGTGGCAAGACCAGCATGATCATCCGCCTTGGCGGCTGGTCCGAGGAGGGCTACATCAACCTCGCCCTGAACCGCTGGTGGAGCGCCCAGAGCCTTTCCATCCGCCCGCGGGAGATTCATTTGGGCTTTCCCTTCAAGGGCTTTGGCGAGTCTCTGGTGGTGTTCGACAAGGAATGGCTGGAGGCCTCGCCGCGGCCGCAGCTGGACCTGGAGCGCATCCTGATTCCACCGCACAAGCGCCACTTCTTCTCGGTGGATTGGCATGACCGCTTTTGCTTCGAGTTCCTCCTGCCGCCAGCGGAGTTGCTGCTGGAGCGGCGTCTCACACGCGGCAAGAAAGGCACCCACCGGGTCGACCGGGACCTGTCGCTGCAACTGGTGGAGGATCAGATTCAAGTCTATCGGCAGGTGGCGCTGCATCTGCACCGCCAGGCCATGCGGGTCTATGTCCGCGAGGACCTGGACGGGCCGCCGCTGGAAATTCTGGAGGACTGAAGATGGCCAATCTCATCGCCAAAAAGCAGAAATCCTGGCTGAAGATGCTCGAAGACGCCTTCACCGACCTGGCCGAGTGCGAGAGCATCGATCTCAAGCAGTCTTATGACCTCACCGGCAAGAAGGTCAAGCTGCCACTCTACGACTACCCGGTGCAGATCAACATCGGCCGCACCCAGAAGGCCCTGCACATCTATCCGGAACGGCCGATCAACCACTCCCTGGGCAATGACCCGGCGGAGAACTACATCATCTTCGATCCCCACACCTATTATCAGCAGATCAGCGGCTTCTTTCGCCTCAAATCCGGCGACGAGCTGATTCTCGGCAAGGAGGACGAAACCCAGCCCTGCCTGATGAACCTGCCCAAGGGCATAGGCCAGCGCCACCTCAGCATCCGCAACGATGCCGGCGTGCTCAGCTTCAAATGCCTGGCCGAGCGCGAGGGCAGCTGCATCGCCCCGCTGACGAAAAAGAAGCACCTGCTGCGCATCGCCCGCTGGCGCGCCGCCAAGCTCAAGCGCCTGCGCAGCATCTTCGGCGGCCCCATTCGCCCGCTAGGCGAGAAGGCCGCGCTCAACCTGATCGAAGAAATCAACCGCATCGGCGCCAAGGGCCACCCCTGGCGGCGCAAGGACAGCAAGGGCGCCCCCGGTGCGGTGGTGGAAATCCCCGAGGGCGTGCAGCCGATTCTGATTGGCGATCTCCACACCAAAATCGACAACCTGCTGGTGGTTCTCAGCCAAAACGGCTTTCTCAAGGCCCTCAAGAAAGGCAATGCCTGCCTGATTTTCCTCGGCGATGCGGTACATTCGGAAGAGCCCGGCGAGCTGGAGCAGATGGATAGCTCGCTGCTGATGATGGACCTGATCTTCAAGCTCATGCTGCGCTTTCCCGGCCGGGTCTTCTACCTTCTCGGCAACCACGACAGCTTCTCCCCCCATCTCTCCAAACAGGGTGTGCCCCAAGGCCTGCTCTGGGAAAAGGCCCTGGTCAAACAGCGCGGCAAGGCCTACCGCAACGAAATGAAGCGCTTTTACGATCAGCAACCCCTGCTCGCCTACTCCAAGAGCTTCATCGCCTGCCACGCCGCCCCGCCCACCAGCAATCACAGCCTGCAGGACCTGATCAACCTGCGCCACAAACCCAAGCTGATCGAGCAGCTGATCAACAACCGCATCCGCCGCCCCAATCGCCCCGGCGGCTACAACAAAAAAGACGTCAAGCGCCTGCGCAAAACCCTCAATCTGGCCGCCGACACCCCCCTGATCGTCGGTCACACACCCATGAGCCGGGATGAAACCTACTGGGAAATCAACGAGATCGAAAACCACTGCGTGCTCTACGCCAGCGATTCCCAATGGGTCGCGGTCATGGCCGAGGTCTGCGGCCGACTGCATCCCTTCTTCTACCCCTGCGAACCCCTCAGCGAGCTGATCAACCGCTATCCCGGCTGACTCCTCCCCTCTCTCCCAGGGACGAAGGGCTTAACAGCCTGAGATCCACACTTTTCAACAGGTTGCGTTCTTTGCGATCCGGGCTTTCTGGCCCCAGCCACGGGGAACTTCGCACCCCTGTTAGCACTCCATTACGGCGAGTGCTAAAATCAAGTTGCAAGCGGTTGATTTCAGGTTTACCATGCAATACCAGACTAATTTAGTGAGGAATTAAGCATGACCCAGGCACATAGTCTTACCCATGCCATGATACCCACCGGCAGTATCGAGGCCTATATCAGCGCCGCATACCAGCTCCCCATGCTGACCGCCGAGGAAGAACGGGAAAACGCCCTCAGGTTGCGTGATGAAGGCAGCCTGGAGGCCGCTCGGGTTTTGGTACTCTCGCATCTGCGCTTGGTGGTCCGGATTGCCCGCGGCTACTCCGGTTACGGTCTGGCCCTGAACGATCTGATCCAGGAAGGTACCGTAGGTCTGATGAAGGCGGTACGCCGCTTCGACCCGGACCAGAACGTGCGCCTGGTCTCCTTCGCCGTACACTGGATTCGCGCCGAGATCCACGAGTTCATCCTGCGCAACTGGCGCATCGTCAAGGTGGCTACCACCAAGGCCCAGCGCAAGCTGTTCTTCAACCTGCGCAGCGCCAAGAAACGCCTGGGCTGGTTCAGTCAGGAGGAAGTGGAGCATGTGGCCCAGGAACTGGGGGTAAAGCCCTCGGAGGTGCTGGAGATGGAAGGCCGCATGGCCAACTACGACATGGCCTTCGACACCCCCGACAGCGACGACGAGGATGCCCTCGGCACCACGCCCTCGGCCTATCTCGAAGACCTGCGCAGCGAGCCCGCCGCCCTGCTGGAGCGCAAGGACAGCAGCGAGAAACAGCAGATGCAGCTATACCGCGCGCTCTACGAACTGGACGACCGCAGCCGCGACATCCTTCAAGCCCGCTGGCTGTCAGAGAACAAGCGTACCCTTCACGAACTGGCCGCCGACTACGGCGTATCCGCCGAGCGCATCCGCCAGATCGAGAAAATCGCCATGGCCAAGCTGCGTGAGCAGATTGCCTGAATAAAGTTAGAAGTTTGAGGTGTGAAGACTGAAGGAACTACTCAGTCCGTTTAGCCCCTCCTCCCTTTGGGTAGAGTTTGAAGTTTCAAATAAGGGCAACCCTCGGGTTGCCCTTATTTTTTCTTGATCCTCGCATCCTCGGGGATGTTGGGGTCGTCGTCATCCATCAGGATGCGGTGGGCCGGACCTTCGAGGTCGTCGAACTGGCCGCTGCGCACCGACCAGAGAAACACCCAGACCGCGCCAGCGACCAGAATCAATGCGATGGGAATCAGGTAATAGAGACTATCCACGGAGGTTTCCTTATTGCTTCAGGCGCAGGGCGTTGATCACCACC
>JADGBD010000023.1:1636-8094 GCA_015231665.1 Gammaproteobacteria bacterium | reverse complement strand
AAAACCAGCTGCGTTCGCCCATGGGCACGCGCTTGACCAGACCGGCGGCGGCGAGGGGAATGGCGGAGAGATTATAGCCGACCGACCAGCCGATGTTCTGGCGAATCACCCGGGTGGTGCGCTGGGCCATGCCAATGCCGAGGACGATATTCTCCAGCCGCTCCGACAGCAGCACCATATCGGCGCTGGCATGGGCCAGCTGGGTGCCGCCACCCACCGCCAGGGACACCTGGGCGCCGGCCAGCACCGGCGCATCGTTGACACCATCGCCCACCATCAGCACCACCTCACCCTGCTGCTGCATCTCCCGCACCCTCGCCAGCTTGTCCTCGGGGCGCAGGCGCGCGGCATAACTGGACACCTCCAGCTGCTCGGCCACCGCCGCCACCGCGCCCTCACTATCGCCGCTGAGGATGCTGATTTTGATCCCCATGGCGCGCAGCTGATCCAGGGTCTCACGGGCATCGGCGCGGAGCATGTCCTCCAGCTCGAACCAGGCCAGCAGGGCGGACTCATCCCCCAGAGCCACCCGGGTCAGACGCTGTGCCTCGGCCTCCACCGCCGCACCGCTGAGCTCGGCGACGAAGACCGGGTTGCCGACGCGATAACGCCGCCCCTCCACCAGGGCTTCGACCCCCTGGCCCGGGCGGGCGCGCACCTCGCTGGCCTGCAGGTTCGGCTCGGCAGCAGAGGCCAACAGCAGCCGGCCGATGGGATGCTCGGAGCGTTGCTCTAGCGCAGCGGCCAGCTGCAGGGCGCGCTCGGCGCTGATCGAGCCCAGCGGCAGCACCTGCTTGAGACGCAGCTGGCCGCGGGTGAGGGTGCCGGTCTTGTCGAACACCACCCGGCTGACCTTGGCCAGGGTTTCCAGGGCATGACCGCGGGTGATCAGCAGACCCTGGCGGGTGAGCGCACCGGTGGCCACGGTCAGGGCCGTCGGCGTCGCCAGCGACAGCGCACAGGGACAGCTGACCACCAGCACCGAGAGGGTGATGATGAAGGCCTTATCCGGGTCCTGCATGCCCCACCAGAGCGCCACCAGACTGGCCAGCAACAGCAGGACGACGACAAACCAGCCGGCCACCCGATCCGCCATGCGCGCAATCGCTGGCTTCTCCGACTGGGCCCGGTCGAGCAGGCGGACGATGGCAGACACCACGGTGTCCTCACCAACCTTGGTCACTTCCATCACCAGCGGGCTTTCGATGTTGAGACTGCCGCCCACCAGCTCGGCCCCCGGACCCTTGGCCAGGGGCAGGCTCTCGCCGGTGAGGAGGGATTCATCCACCGAGGTCTCCCCCTCGCGCAGCACCCCGTCCACCGGCACCGTCTCACCGGGGCGCACCAACAGCCGGTCACCGGGGACGAGATCGGCCACTGCCACGGCATCATGCTGCTCACCGCGAATGCGCACCGCCGTCGCCGGCAGCATTTTCACCAGGGCCTCGGCCGATTGACCGGCGCGATGGCGCGCGCCCATCTCGAGAAAACGTCCGACCAGCAGGAACAGGGTGAACATGCACACCGAATCGAAATAGACCTCGCCGCTACCGATCAGGGTGTGCCAGGCACTGGCGGCATAGGCACCGCCGATGGCCAGGGACACCGGCACATCCATGCCCACCCGACCCAGGCGCAGGTCCCGGTGGGCGGCCTGAAAGAAGGTGCGGGAGGAATAGACCAGCACCACCGTGGTGATGATCAGGGCAACCCAGCGCATGAAGTGCATTAGATTGCCTTCGACCCCGCCGTAGAGCGGCACCGAGAGCATCATCACCTGCATCGCGCCGATACCGGCCACCGCCAAACGCCGCAGGGCGAGGGAACGCTCGCGCTTGAACACCGCCTCCTGGCGGCCGGGATCGAAGGGATGGGCGATGTAGCCGATGCTGCTGATGGCCTTGAGGATTTCGCTCAGCTGGATGCGCGACTGGTCCCAGCGCACGCGGGCGCGATGGGTGCTGTAGTTGACCGAAAAATCCACCACCCCGGGGAGGGCGTTGACGTGCTTTTCACTCAGCCAGACACAGGCGGCGCAGGTGATGCCCTCGAGAATCAGCGAGGCCGAGCGCAGATTGCCCTCGTCCACCTCGACAAAGCCCTGCTGCAGGCGCTCCTGGTCGTAGAGTTCCATCTGCCGCAGCTCATCGGGGATCAGGTCCTCGGCCTTGCGCGAGGGCGCGGTGCGGTGCTGATAGAAGCTTTCCAGACCGCCATCGACAATGGCTTGGGCCACGGCGCTGCAGCCGTGGCAACACATGGGCCGCTCCTCACCGAGGATGCGAATGCGGTAATCGAAGTTGGCAGGCACCGGCAGGCCGCAATGAAAGCAGCTCTGCTCGGTATCGGGGTGGGCCATGGGCGCTCCTGTAGCGGCTAATCAAAACCGCAAGGGTACCCGGAATCAACCGCCAGCCGCCAGCGCTCAGCTGTTGGGACTGAAGGGTTGGTCGGGCCTATTTATCTCCCTTGACGTGGTATTCCATGTAAAAAAACACAGCCACCGCAGCGGTAACCATAATGCCGACCACTGTCATGATGTCGATAATCATCGTACTTGTCCTGAAGAATTGATCCTGAGGCTGCGCCATTACGCAACCCCCTCATTAGACAATTCTAATATAATAATCCGTCAAAACTTTGAAGTACGTCACTCTTCTGACAAAAATTTTGCTATGGCTGCAGGTGTGGGTTGTTTCATCCAGTCCACCACGCCGAGACAGGGAGCATCGATCAACTGCTTGAGACTACTTATATTTTCTTCCAGATAGGGCATATCCGGGTCGATGCAATTGGCCACCCAGCCGGCAAAGTGCGGGCCGAAGTCCGCAATCGACTCCGCCGTGAGCACCGCATGATTGAGACAACCCAAACGCATACCCACCACCAGAATCACCGGCAAACCCAGACTCCAGGCCAGCTCGGCCATGTCACCGTCCTCGCCCAGGGGCACCCGCCAGCCGCCGGCGCCCTCGACAATCAGCCACTCGGCCTGCTCCTTAAGGCTGTTAAAGCTCTGCAGAATCGGATCAAACGCCAGCTCCACCCCCGCCTCAGCCGCCGCCAGATGGGGCGCGATGGCCGGCTCCAGTGCATAGGGGTTGACCTGACCGTAGGCCAGCGGCCGTGAGCACAGCTGGAGGATACGCAGGGCATCTTCATTCACCAGCCGACCATGGCGCCACTCGCAGCCCGCCGCCACCGGCTTCATTCCCAGCACGCTCCAGCCCTCTTGCCTCAGCACCTCCATCAGACCCAGGCTGATCTCGGTCTTGCCCACGCCGGTATCGGTACCGGTCACAAAATAGCCACCCACCATTGATTGCTCTCCTAAACGGGACGCAGAGGTCGCAAAGTAGCGCAAAGGACGCAGAGATTAAGGATTTTCGGATTCCGACCACAACCTTGAGCATCACCAATCACCCTGTAAGCCCCATGAATGAGACAAATCAACTTCAACGCTGACGCCTTATTCACCTTGGTCCTTCGCCTGCACTGGCCGAGCCTGTAGCAAATCCAACCCCGCCAGAGGCACCTGGGTGACTTCGCCTAGCCGTCGCTGGCTTGGCGCCCAGGCCAGACCATAGACCACCTCGTAGCTCAGGGGCAGACCTTGGGGTGTGCGCAAGGGCTCATAGGCCTCTGCCAGGGCCTGGATGCGACCCTTGCCGGTAAGGCCAGGGTGGCGGTCGGAACGGGCATTGGCTGCACCCAGACCCTTAAGGTCGCCCATCAACTCGGCGACTGAGGGATAGTGCAGGGTAAAGCGATCAATATCGAGCACCGGATTCTCCCAGCCCAGGCCGAGCAGACCATCACCCAGATCGTGCATGTCGACAAAGCGGCTGACATGGGGATGCCGGTCCACCGCCGCCCAAGCCTGCTCCAGCTCCGCCAGAGTGCCGACCCCGAAGGTGGTGAACAGCAGCAGACCGCCGGGGCGCAGCACCCGCAGCCATTCGGCGAACACCGCCTGGGGGTCGTCGCACCACTGCAGCATGGCATTGGAGATGAGCAGGTCCAGCGATTGCGCCGGCAGCGGCAGGGCGCGGGCATCCGCCGCCAGGCAGTGAATCGGCCGCAGCCAGCTGCCCTGGCGGCGCGCCTGAGCGAGCATGGCCGGGGCAAAATCCAGCGCCAGCAGCCGCGCCTTGGGATAGCGCCGGCGCAAGCGGCCGGTCATCCAGCCGGTGCCGCAGCCCAGGTCCAAAATCCCCTGGGGCTGGATGCGGATGTAATCCAGCCGCTCGGTAAGGCGCTCGGCCATCTGCCGCTGCAGACCGGCCAGCTGGTCATAACCGCTGGCAGCACGATTGAAACGACGGCGCACCTGATGTTGATCGAGCTTCATGTCTGTTGAATCTGTTGATTGGGATTCTAAAAGTCCGCAAATGAACGCAAATTTAGGACGCAGAGGGCGCAAACGACTGCAGGGATGCAGGAGGTAGGACGAAGCAGGAAGCCCGAGTCGAGAAGCGCAGAGCACGCAGAGTTACTCCATATTTAGGGTTCATTTGCGGACCAAAATCATTCACCCAGCCTCCCGCTGCAGCCAGTCCAGCCAGACCTCCGGGTGGGAGAGGAAGGGCGCGTGGCCGGCGCCGGCGATGCGGCTGATGCGTGCTGCCGGGTAGAGCGCTGCCAGATCATCCGCCACGGCGATGGGGATGAGGCTGTCGCGCTCGCCAAAACACAGGCTCAGGGGGCATTCCAAGCCGGCCAGGGCCGGACGCAGGTCGCAGCTGCGCAACAGTTGCAGGCCTTCTGCGAGGGCCGCAGGGTCGGCCGCCGGTCGCCGTGCCAGCTCGGTCTTGAAGCAGCGCAGCACCTCCCGCCCCTGCTCGCTGCCGCGCACCTGCAGGGCGAGAAAGCGGCTGAGAGTGCCGGCGTAGTCGCGTCCCAGCTCCTCGGCAAACTGCCCCAGGGTGCCTGCCGGCATGGCGCTGGGCCAGTCGGCGGCGCGGATGAAATAGGGCACGGCGGCGGTGAGCAGCAACCGTTCCACCCGCTGCGGCGCCTGTGCCGCCGCCTGCAGCGCCAGCTGGCCGCCCAGGGACCATCCCAGCCAGATGGCTCGCTCCGGCGCCGCCGCCAGCAGGCAATCGGCCCACTGCGCCATGCCCCGCTCCCCCGCATAGGGCTGGCAGCCATGGCCCGGCAGCTCCAGCAGATGCAGGCGAAAATGCGCCGACAGGGCTTCTTGCAACGGCGCCCAAACCGCCGCATTCATGCCCCAGCCGTGGATCAGCACCAGGTTTTTCATTACCTCAGTCCCAAAAACATCAACGACATGACTCAGGCCTTCTGCTGGCGGCTGACCACTGCCAGGGCATCCAGCAGCCTATCCAGCTGCTCCGGGCTGTGGGCCGCGCTGAGGGTGATGCGCAGGCGCGCAGAGCCTGGCGGTACCGTGGGTGGGCGGATCGCTGTCACCAGAATGCCCATCTGCTCCAGCGCCTGGCTCCAGCTGAGGGCGCGCTCCTCGCTTCCGAGCAGCAGCGGCTGGATCGGCGTGGGCGAGTCCAGCAGCGGCAGGTCCAGCTGTTGCGCGCCCTGGCGAAAGCGGCGAATCAGCCGCTGCAAGTGCTCGCGCCGCCAATCCTCAGCCGCGAGCAGACGCAGGGCGGCGCGGCTAGCCTCGGCCAGGGCCGGTGGTGTGGCAGTGGTGAAGATGTAGGGCCGCGCCTGCTGGATCAGGCTTTCGATCAAATCCTCTGAACCTGCCACCGCCGCGCCGAAGGTGCCCAGGGCCTTGCCCAGGGTGACCATCTGAATCAGGTTGTCTTCTAGCGCCAAGCCAAAATGCGCCGGGGTGCCACGACCAGAGCCGAGCACGCCAAAGCCGTGGGCGTCATCCAGCAGCAGCCAGGCCTGATGCTGCTGGCAGAGCTGCTGCAGTTGCGGCAGGGGTGCCAGATCGCCGTCCATGCTGAACACCCCGTCGGTGGCCAGCATCAGCTCACCGCTGCCGATTTCCCCCAAGCGCCGCTGCAGATCGGCCAGATCGACATGGGCATAGCGCTTGAGCCTGGCCCGCGACAGCTGGGCACCATCCAGCAGGGAGGCGTGGTTTAGCCGATCCTGCAGCAGCCAGTCTCCGCGCCCGAGCAGGCTGGAGATTACCGCCAGATTGGCCATGTAGCCGGTGGAAAACAGCAGCGCCCGCGGCCGACCCAGATAGGCCGCCAGCTCCTCCTCCAAGGCCTGATGCGCCGGGCTGTGGCCGTTGATCAGGTGCGCCGCGCCACTGCCGACGCCGTACTCGGCAGCGCCCCGCTGCAGGGCGGCGCTGACCTGAGGATGCTGCGCCAGGCCCAGATAATCGTTGCTGCAAAAGGCCAGCAGCTCACGCCCGTCCTCAGCCCGGCAAACCACACCGTTGCGCTGCAGACTGCGGCAGCGCCGATAGCGCTGCTGCTGACGCACCTGGTCTAACTTGGCCTTCAGGTCTTGCATGG
>JADGBD010000023.1:0-1536 GCA_015231665.1 Gammaproteobacteria bacterium | reverse complement strand
ATCAACCAGCCCGGGCGCAGGTTTTGGCTGCCTTTACCTCGGTTTCCACATGGGCCTCCATCTGCAGACCGAGGCGCTGGAACAGCAGTTGGTCCTTGTCCGTGTCCGGGTTGTCGGTGGTGAGCAGGCGTTCGCCATAGAAGATGGAGTTGGCGCCGGCGAGGAAGCACAGCGCCTGCATCTCGTCGCTCATCTCGCCGCGGCCGGCGGACAGGCGGACATAACTAGCGGGCATGAGGATGCGCGCCACCGCCAGGGTGCGGACGAATTCCAGCGGGTCCAGGGCATCTGTGCCGAACAGGGGCGTGCCCTCCACCTGCACCAGCAGGTTGATCGGCACGGACTCGGGGTGCTTGGGCAGATTGGCCAGCTCCTGCAGCATGCGCGCGCGGTCGGTGCGCGACTCGCCCATGCCGAGGATGCCGCCGGAGCAGACGTTGATGCCGGCCTGGCGCACATGGGCCAGGGTATCCAGGCGGTCCTGAAAGGTGCGGGTGCTGATTACCTGACCGTAGAATTCTGGCGAGGTATCCAGGTTGTGGTTGTAGTAATCCAGCCCGGCCTGCTTCAGCCGCTGGGCCTGATGCGCCTCCAGCATGCCCAGGGTGATGCAGGTCTCCAGGCCCAGGTCGTGCACTGCCTGGACCATCTCGATCACCCGCTCCAGGTTCTTGTCGGTGGGATTGCGCCAAGCCGCGCCCATGCAGAAACGGCTGGCGCCCTTGGCCTTGGCCGCCTCGGCGGCGCTGACCACATCCTCCAGGGGCAGCAGCTTTTCCTTCTCCAGGCCGGTGCTGTGCTTGGCGCTCTGGGAGCAATAGCCGCAGTCCTCGGAGCAGGCACCGGTCTTGATGCTCAGCAACGAGCTGACCTGAATCCGATTGGGGTCAAAGTGGGCGCGGTGCACCTGCTGAGCGCGAAACAGCAGATCGTTGAAGGGCAACTCCAGCAGGGCCTCGATCTCCTCGCGGCTCCAGTCGTGTCTCAGGCTAAGGGCATCAAGCATGGCGGTTTCCAGTGGCGGCAGATGAACCAAGCTCGGCATCATCGGCAGGCCCAGGCCCGCTGTCAACCCATGACCTAAGCCAAGGTTAACCGCAAGGCCATTCAGGCGGAATCTGCCTCCAGCCAGGCTCTGAGGGCCGCGCGGTCGATGGGATAGGTCAGGCGGGGCAGATGGCCGTATTGGGGTTCGAGCAGGGCGAGATGGGGCAGATGCGGCTTTTCGCAAAACAGCAGCACCCGATGGGGCTGGCTGCAGCGCTGCAGGCCGGCGAGCAGGGCCTCGACGGTGCTGATGCGTGAGCCATAGGTGGGGGCGTAGTTGAATTCGGCGATAATCAGGTCCGGCGTCTCCCGCTTGAGCACCGCCAGGCCCTTGCGCATGCCTTGGGCGCTGAGCAGACGCAGGCCGAGCTCGCGGTAGAGCCCGGTGAAATCCGGGTAGCCGCCCAACTCGCGCACCTGCAGCAGGGTTTTGCCCATCTCAGGCGAACACAATCCAGGTGGTGGCTATGTACTTCACCCCCTTGGTCA
>JADGBD010000314.1 GCA_015231665.1 Gammaproteobacteria bacterium | reverse complement strand
GTCCGCCAGTTTGATCGCATGCACCGGGCAGACCTGAACGCACTGGCCGCACTTGATGCAACTGGCGAAGAAATCCTGTTCATCCAGCGGGGTCTTGATCGCCCCCGGCGGGCGCAGGCGCAGGGAGTTGCCCTGCAGCACGGGGACGAAACCCAGCAGGGATGCGCCCAGCACCCCGGCGGCAAACAGGCTGGTGCGGAGGAACTCACGCCGGGACTTCTCCCCAGGCTTGGGCGGAGCTTTTTTTGCCTTGGGTTGTTCGTCGCTGTTCTGATCGCTCATCGTCGTCTCATTCATGCGAAATTCAGTTGGTTTGCCACGGAGTCACAGAGCACGCAGAAAAAATCAAGTGGTTGTGCAGCTCAGATCGTCTTCAGACCTTTGCGTACTTTGCGTTACCTTCGCGTCCTTTGCGATCCCGGGCTGCGATCCGGACGCAATCACTGCTCCATGGACCGGCGCAGTGCTTCCAGGGCGTCATATTCGGGCTCGGCGCCGGTGGCTGCTGGCTTGTCTGTCTGGGTCTTCGTCTGGCTCTCGGGATCGGTCTTGGTTTGGATCGCCCAGTCCTGGCTCATGCGCGGGCGCTGGTCGCGCACCAGCATCTTCGGCTCGGAGAAGGGGGCCAGGCGCTCGAGAAAATCCAGCGCTTCCATCACCGGCGAGCCCTTGAAGAACTGCGCCGGCGGCACGTCCATCCAGATGCGGTCGGCGTAGCTGTAGAGCTCGTAGGGGGTATCGCCGATGCCGTCTTCATCCAGGTCAAAGCCCTGATAGTCTTCCCAATAGTTGTTCTCCCAGTGGTTGCGGTTGGCGGTCTTGCCGCCACCGGAGACCACCACCTGGGTCATGTTGCCCTTGAAGCGGTTGCGCTCCAGGTAATTGCCGGTCCAGTCGTTGAGAAACTGCACGCCGATGCCACTGTAGGCCACCAGATTCTCGTGGATGCGGTTGGTCGCCTCGGGGTCGTAGGGCGAGACATCCAGATACATGCCCACGGCGCAGTAGAGGATCTGGTTGCCGATGATGTCCACATCCGAGGTTTCCTTGAAGCCTATGCCCATGCCGGTGGCGCCGGCGGCGTAGGCGATGGTGTTGTTCTTCACCAGCACGCTGTCGCTGTACATGAGGAAGATGCCCACCGAGTTGTCCTGATAGTAGTTATCTATCACCTCATTGAACTGGGAGTACATGAAGTGCAGCGAATAGCGGCCGCGGCGGGCATCGTTGCGGGCGATCAGGTTGTCCTTGGAGTACCAGACCACCATGTCGCGGGAGTCGCGGATGATGTTGTCGGTAATCTTGTTGTTGAAGCTGTACCAAAGCCGCACCGCATCGCCGCGCAGGCCCAGCTCGAAGGGCTTGGAGCTGATGCGGTTGTTGCGCACTATGTTGTTGCTCGATTGCTGCAGATCGACGCCGAACAGGGCGTTGTCGATCTGATTGTTCTTCACCACGTTGTAGTTGCCGCGCACCTGCACGCCGGAGTCGATGTCGTTGTGCGACTCGCCGGTGTTGGTCAGGCGCAGGCCCTGCAGGGTGACACCATCGCTGTCGATCACCACCACCGAGCCCTTGCCGCCGCCGTCGATGGTGACCTGGCCTTTGCCGTCGATGCTCATCGGCTTGTCGATCACCACCGGGCCTGAGTAGGTCCCCGCTGGCGGCACCAGATCGCTGAGCTCCTCGGCGGCGTCAACCAGGGCCTGAAACGAGGGGTAGGCCGGCGGGGAATTGGCTGGGGCCTGGACGCTCCCCAGGGTGCCCAGGGCACTGAGCCCCAGGCCAAATAGCAGCAGCCCGCGTAGCAGAACGCACATCCCAGCCTCAGGCATCCTTGGTCTGCTTCAGCCGCAGCAGGGCGGCGGCTGCGAGCAGCAGCGACATCAGCAGCATCAGGCCGAAGCCGATGGCCGGGTAGGAGTGGGTGGCGAACTGGGCCACCTTGCCCTGACCGAATACCGTCGGCATGAAGGGCTTGACGGTGAAGGCGCCCATGTCATTGAGGGTATGGCCGTACCACCAGAGCCAGGCGGAGTATTCGATAATGAAGAACAGGGGCAGGGCCAGGGGCACCGCCACCAGCAGCCAGTAGAACAGGCCGCCGGTCTTGTAGGCGCCGACGGTCAGCACCAGCATGGCGATGAGGATGCCGACGAAGACCAGGTGCATCGCCAGGGTCATGGTCTCGACCATGGGGTTGATCTCTTCCGGGTTGTTGAACCAGCGGCCGAGGCTTTTTTCATAGTGCCAGATGAGAATCTGTGAGGCGCTGCCGTTCCAGGGTTCGGCCTGGGCCTGGCTCGGCTTGTCGCGGTCGAAGGATTCACGCAGATCGGCCAGCAGGGCCTGCTTGTCGCTGCGCTTGGCCTTGGCCTGCTCCGAGGGCAGGGCCACCTCGACGCCGGAGTCCTCCAGGGATTTGCGCAGGCTGCCGACGATACCGCCGATGACGATCTCCGGCTCCTTCTGCTGTTTGCCTGCATCCTGATCCAGCGAGCTCATCATCGCCTGGATATAGCCCTCGTTCATCAGACGAAAGCCGTTGCCGGTGTAGAAGGTCAGGTACATCCAGATGGCGATGGCAGAAAAACCCACCGCGAGGATGCCAACGCGCATCTTCGGCTGGGTGCAGACAAAGCCCAGCAGCATGACGCCGAGGAAGGCGACGAGGAACTGGCTGAAGCCACGCTCTATGGGGCCACCGGCGGCAATGGGGTACATGCCGACGTAGTGATTGATGGTGTCCATTTCGTGGACGCAGTCGAGCGCCTCGTCCTCGGTGATCTCTTCCTTTTGCAGCAGTTTGCAGCCGTTGAACACGCCGTTCATGTGGAAATGAATGCGCACCCCATCGGGGAAGGACTCCGGCGGATAGTTGGGCGCAGTCAGAGATACCCACCAGATCGGCGAGTAGTAAATCACGGCCAACAGGCCAAGGGCGGCGAGGCTAAGGGCGACAACCAGAGGGGATTGCCGAATCTGCGGGAT
>JADGBD010000313.1 GCA_015231665.1 Gammaproteobacteria bacterium | reverse complement strand
CGGCCGAAAAAGGCCGCTGCAGGGCGGGGCAGATGGCTGTGCCACTCGGTACAGTACCGGCTGATTTTTCAACCCCTTTCAGTGCTGCACGATCGAAAGTGTACCCCTGGGGTATATTTATCCCTCTGTCGTTTATCCAGGCCCAACTCATGTCCGAAACCCAGTCAGCTGACCAGTCCGATGAGGCGCTGCGGGAGCGCATTGCCCTGCTTGAAGCTCAGCTTACGCCGCTTCAGGAAGAAATTCGCAGGCTGAAGACGCGGCTCGCTAGGCGAGAGGCGGGGAGACGCTCAGGTGCGGTAAGGCGAGCAAAGACTCAGCAGCGGGCCACGAAAATCAAGGCGCGGCTCGAGGATGCAATAGATGACCTCTATGAGCGCGGGTCTGGCGGGCTAGTGAAGCGACTTGCCGCTGAATATGGAGTTAGCGAGAAATATATTAGTGTGTTATTACAACCAGTTAGGAAGAAATTGAACAAATAGATGTTTGTTCAAGTCATGTCGTGACTGCATGCTCCGTTCGACGCGATGCTATGCGATTAAAACGAGGAGTTATGACATGAAGCCTGAAAATTTGATTTTCGAATCGCGCGTCTTCAGCCGCGGAGAATTAAGCGAGAAACTCAAAAGCGGATCAAGGGGCCTCCTGGGCGACCGCTTGGAGAACAGGAGCCTAGCCGCGGACGAGATCCAAAAATAAACCCCCCGCGACCGTAAAGGCGGCGGGGGGCTTGGGATCGAGCAAACTTGGCGGTTGACTCGGTTCTGATTATAGCACCAAGCAGCTTTTGCGTGCGCCTCTGCTACGAGGAGTTCGTAAATGAACAGCAATATTTTCTACCAGACTGCTCTGGATGCACTGTCGAATGGCCTTTCCACCGTGCCACCCCGGCCCGGCGAAAAGCGCCCCATAGGCGAGTGGAAGCAGTATCAGCAACACACCCCAGGCCATGCCGAGCTTGCCCAGTGGTACGCCAACGGCCAAACCGGTGTGGGGCTTGTCTGCGGGCCTATTAGTGGTGGCTTGGAGGCGCTGGACTTCGACTCGAAAAAGGCATGGGCTGACTTCAAATCAGCGGCCCAGGCGACCGGGCTTGGGCCCCTGCTGGCCAGAGTGGCACAGGGCTACGCTGAGGAAACCCCGCACGGCTACCACCTTCTTTATCGCTGCGAGCAGATTGACGGAAACGTCAAGCTCGCTACTGATGGCAGCAAGACTCTTATAGAAACTCGAGGAGATGGCGGCTATCTGGTCATTGCACCGAGCGTCATCGATGGCCATTCATACATCCTGAAAGCGGGCGGATTCAATTCAATCCAGACAATCAGTCCCCTGGAACGCCTTGCCCTGCACCGGCTGGCTCGAACCTTCGACCGGAGTCGGCGGAATAGCAGGAATAGCGAAAATAGCAGCCACCCCCAAGGCGAAAAAGTGGGCGACCTTTTCAACCAGCGCACCACCTGGCCGGAGATACTACAGCCGCATGGCTGGCAGCCGGTTTATCAGGACGGAGAAACCACTCATTGGCTCCGGCCCGGTAAGACTGAGGGAACCAGCGCAACCACCAACCATGCTGAAAGTGATTTGCTGTGGGTGTTCACCAGCAACGCACCGCCGCTTGAGCCTGAGCGTTCTTATGATCGATTCGGCGCATGGGCCATGCTTGAACACGCCGGGGATTTCAAAGTCGCCAGCCGCGCCGCCGCTGAGCGTTTAGGCATAGCCCGCCAGTCCAACCAGCAATCCGACAGCGGCCAGCAGCAACCTCCCCAGCTTGACGAATGGCCTGAACCCCAGCCAATCATCGACACCACCCAGGGCTTGCCCTATCCGCTGGACGCCTTGCCCGATCCGATCCGTGCCGCTGTGGCTGAGGTGCAGGCTTTCACACAGGCACCCCTGGCCATGACCGCCGCCAGCGCCTTGGGCGCACTGAGCTTGGCAGGGCAGGGGCTGGCGGACGTGGAACGGGCCAAGGGCTTGTCAGGCCCCTGCAGTTTATCGCAACTCATTCTTGCTGACTCTGGCGAGCGTAAAACTACCCTGGATAATTTGTTCGTTGAACCGATCCGAAGATGGGAGCAGCAGCAGGCCGATGCCGCTGCGCCTGATCTGCGGGACTATCAGGCCAACTTCGCGGCATGGGAGGCCAAGCGAGCGGGATTAAAGGAGTGTATTAAGGCCAGCGCCCGCGCAAGGAAGTCCACCGAGGCGGCACAGGTGGAACTGCGCCAGCTGGAGGACACCAAGCCCGAGCCGCCAATGATCCCGCGCCTGTTGTATCTGGACAGCACCGCCGAGGCCCTGGCGGCCAGCCTGGCCACGGGCTGGCCATCGGCTGGGCTGATTTCAGCCGAAGCCGGGAGCGTGTTTGGCGGGCACTCGATGAGCAAGGACCAGCTGACCAAAACGCTAAGTCTTTTGAATCAGTTGTGGGACGGTGCGACCCTGACCATTGACCGGCGCACCACTGAGAGTTTCACCCTGAAGGGCGCACGGCTGAGCGTGTCGCTTCAGCTTCAAGAGCCGCTCTTGCGGGCTTTTCTTGAGCACTCTGGCCAGATTGCCCGAGGGAGCGGCTTTCTCGCCCGCTTCCTCTTGACCTGGGCAGCTTCGACTCAGGGCACCCGCTTTTTCAAGGAGCCCCCTGAATCCTGGGCCGCCCTTAGCCGGTTCCATCAAAGGCTGTTCCAGCTGCTGGAGAGAGACTTGCCATTGACCCAGCAAGGCCGCCTAGACCCCCCTCTGCTGTCCCTGAGCAGCGAGGCCCGGCAGGCATGGGTTGCTTTCCACGATGCCATCGAAGCCGAGCTGGCAGACGGCGGAGAGCTGCGCCTGATCCGCGATGCGGCCAGCAAGGCCGCTGACAATGCCGCCCGGATGGCCTGCCTGTTCCACCTGTATGAGCATGGCCCCCAGGGCGAGATAGGCCCGGACAGCTTCAGCCAAGCCGCCCGGATTGTGGCGTGGCACCTGAATGAATCGCGGCGCTTTT
>JADGBD010000022.1:9347-15523 GCA_015231665.1 Gammaproteobacteria bacterium | reverse complement strand
CTGACCGACGATGTGCGGGTCGAGGATACGCGAGGTGGAGTCCAGCGGGTCCACTGCCGGGTAGATGCCCAGCTCGGCGACCTGGCGTGATAGTACCAGGGTGGCGTCCAGGTGGGCGAAGGTGGTGGCCGGCGAGGGGTCGGTGAGGTCGTCCGCCGGTACGTACACCGCCTGGAAGGAGGTGATGGAGCCGGTCTTGGTGGAGGTGATGCGCTCCTGCAGGGCGCCCATTTCCTCAGCCAGGGTGGGCTGATAACCCACTGCCGAAGGCATGCGCCCGAGCAGGGCCGAGACCTCGGTACCGGCCAGGGTGTAACGGTAGATGTTATCCACGAACATGAGCACGTCGCGACCCTCGTCGCGGAAGAACTCCGCCATGGTCAGACCGGTCAGGGCCACGCGCAGGCGGTTGCCCGGCGGCTCGTTCATCTGGCCGTAGACCAGGGAGACCTTGTCGAGAACGCCGCCTTCCTTCATTTCGTGATAGAAGTCGTTGCCCTCGCGGGTCCGCTCGCCAACGCCGGCGAATACCGAGAAGCCGGAGTGCTCGACAGCGATGTTACGGATCAGCTCCATCAGGGTCACGGTCTTGCCGACGCCGGCGCCGCCGAACAGGCCGACCTTGCCGCCCTTGGCGATGGGCATGATCAGGTCGATGACCTTGATCCCGGTTTCGAGAATCTCAGTGGCGGCGGCCTGCTCTTCAAAGGTGGGCGGCGCGCGGTGAATCGGCATCAGGCTTTCGGCGCCGATATCGCCCTTTTCGTCGATCGGCCGACCGAGCACGTCCATGATCCGGCCCAGGGTCTTCTGCCCCACGGGCACGCAGATCGGCTGGCCGGTACTGGTGACCGTCAGACCGCGACGCAGACCATCGGTGGAGCCCATGGCAATGGTGCGCACCACGCCATCGCCCAACTGCTGCTGCACCTCCAGGACCAATCCTGCGGATTCGATATTCAGGGCATCATAGACCTTGGGCAGTGCATCCCGTGGAAACTCCACGTCAACCACGGCACCAATGACTTCGACTACTTTACCGGAGCTCATTGCTGATTCCTCGTACGCAAATAATTCGGATTAACCCGTGACCGCCGCAGCGCCACCGACAATTTCGGCGATTTCCTGGGTAATGGCGGCCTGGCGGGCCTTGTTGTAGATAAGTTGCAATTCTTTGATCAGGTTGCCGGCGTTGTCGGTGGCCGACTTCATCGCCACCATCCGCGCTGATTGTTCGCAGGCGGCGTTTTCCACCACCCCCTGATAGACATCGGATTCGATATAGCGAATCAGCAGATCATTGAGCACCGAAGGGGCCTCAGGCTCGTAGATGTAATCCCAGTAGTGATTCAGCTTTTCGTCTTTCTCCGCCTTGACCGGGATCAGCTGGCGAATCTGCGGGTCCTGGGTCATGGTGTTGACGAACTTGTTGTGCGCCAGATAGAGGGCATCTATCTCACCCCGCTCAAAGGCATCCAGCATCACCTTGACCGGGCCGATGATGTCGTTGATCCGCGGCGAGTCGCCCAGATGGGTGGCCTGGCCGAGCACATTGCCGCCAAACCGCTGGAAAAATCCCAGGGCCTTGGTGCCGAACACGCAGAAATCCACCTCTATGCCCTGATCCATCTTTTCCTTGATGTCGCGCACCAGCTTGCGGAACAGATTGCTGTTGAGGCCGCCACAAAGGCCACGATCCGAGGAGATGATGATGAAGCCCACCCGCTTGACCGGGCGTTCCTTCATATAGACATGGGTGTACTCGGGATGGGCATGGGCCAGATGCTGGATCACCGCACGGATCTTTTCGTCATAGGGGCGCGAGGAGCGCATGCGTTCCTCCGCCTTGCGCATCTTCGAAGCCGCCACCATCTGCATGGCGCTGGTGATCTTCTGCGTGCTCTTGATCGACGCAATCTGCGTGCGAATCTCTTTGGCGCCTGCCATATCTGCTGATCCTGTCTGTGCTTACCAGGTACTATTGGCCTTGAAGGACTTGATCGCCTCGTGCAGGGCCTCGGCAATGGAGTCATCGAAGCCGCCGGTGTCACTGATTTTGTTGATCAGCTCCGGCTTGTTGCCCTTGACGTAGGACTGCATCGCCGCTTCGAATTCCACCACTTTGTTGACATCGACGTCGTCGAGATAGCCTTCGTTGGCGGCGAACAGCGACAGCGCCATCTCGCCCACGCTCATGGGGGAATACTGGCTCTGCTTCATCAGTTCGGTAACCCGCTGGCCACGCTCCAGTTGCAGGCGGGTGGATTCGTCCAGATCCGAAGCAAACTGGGAGAAGGCCGCCAGTTCGCGATACTGGGCCAGGGCCAGACGGATGCCGCCACCGAGCTTTTTGATCGCCTTGGTCTGGGCCGAGCCGCCGACACGGGAAACCGACAGACCAGCGTTGATGGCCGGACGTATGCCTGAGTTGAACAGACTGGTTTCGAGGAAGATCTGGCCATCGGTGATGGAGATGACGTTGGTCGGCACGAAGGCGGAGACGTCACCGGCCTGGGTTTCGATGATCGGCAGGGCGGTGAGTGAGCCGGTCTTGCCCTTGACCTTGCCCTCGGTGAGCTTTTCCACCTGGTCCTCATTGATCCGCGCAGCGCGCTCGAGCAGACGGGAGTGGAGGTAGAAGACGTCACCGGGATAGGCCTCACGACCGGGCGGACGGCGCAGCAGCAGGGATACCTGGCGATAGGCCCAGGCCTGCTTGGTCAGGTCGTCGTAAACGATGAGGGCATCTTCGCCCTTGTCGCGGAAATATTCACCCATGGTGCAGCCGGCGTAGGGAGCGAGGAACTGCATGGCAGCCGAGTCGGAGGCGGAGGCCGCGACTATGATGGTGTGCTCCATGGCGCCGTGCTCTTCGAGCTTGCGCAGAACCTGGGCGATGCTGGAGTTCTTCTGACCTACGGCGACGTAGATGCACTTAACCCCGGTGCCCTTCTGGTTGATGATGGCGTCTATGGCCACCGCACTCTTGCCGGTCTGGCGGTCGCCGATAATCAGCTCACGCTGGCCGCGGCCGATGGGCACCATGGCGTCGATGGCCTTGATCCCGGTCTGTACCGGCTGGTCCACCGACTTACGCGCGATGACCCCGGGGGCGACCTTTTCCAATGGTGAACTGCCTTCGGCCTTGATCGGACCCTTGCCGTCCACCGGAATGCCCAGGGCATCGACGACGCGACCGAGCAGGGCCTCGCCCACCGGCACCTGCAGCAGTCGGCCGGTGCACTTGACCGGGTCGCCTTCGGTGAGGTGCTTGTAGTCACCGAGGATGACCGCGCCTACCGAATCGCGCTCCAGGTTCAGCGCCAGGCCAAAGGTGTTGCCAGGGAACTCGAGCATCTCGTAGGACATGGCGTCTTCCAGACCGTGCAGGCGGCAGATGCCGTCGGTCAGGCTGACGATAGTGCCCTCGGTATGGGCCTCGGTCTTGAGATCGAAGTTTTCGATCCGGCTTTTGATGAGTTCACTGATTTCTGAGGGATTGAGCTGCATGATGGCTTCTCACTTAGATTCCGAATTCTGTGGCCAAGCGCGACAGTTTGTTTCTGATGGATCCATCGATCACCAGATCCCCGGCGCGAATTTTTACCCCACCGATCAGGCCGGGGTCTTTCTCTGTGCTGATTCTGACCTCACGACCCAGGCGCTTGCTCAGGCTTTCCGCCAGCTTCTTTTCCTGGGCCTTGTTGACCGCAAAGGCTGAGGTGATGGTGACGTCGATGCTGCTCTGGCGCTGATTCTTCAGCTCTTCAAAGCCGGCAACAATCTCGCCAAACTGGCCCAGACGCTTGTTTTCCACCAGCAGGCGCAGCAGGTTGACGCATGCCGGAGTGAGGCGCTCTGCACCTATATCCAGCAACAGCTGCAACAACCGCGGCCGCCCCACCTCGGGGTTGCTGAGCAGGCGGTTGATCTGTGGATCGGCCAGGACCTGCTGGACAAATCCAAGCATCTCCGACCATTGATCCAGGCTGTCGGCGGCGTCTGCCAGCTCAAAGATGGCCCGGGCATAGGGCCGGGCGATGGTTTGGTTGTCTACGGCCATGATGCTTGCCTAGATCTCGGCCGCCAGCTTGGCGACTATATCCTGATGGACCTTGGCGTCGACTTCCTTTTCCAGGATTTTTTCCACGCCCTTGATCACCAGGCTGCCGATCTGCTCGCGCAGGTGCTCCCTGGCGCGATTGGATTCCATCTCGATCTCGGCATTGGCCGCCACTATCAGGCGTTCGCCCTCGTTGCGGGCGTTGTCCTTGGCCTCTTCGACGATCTCGGTGGCTCGCTTCTGCGCCTGGCGAAGGATTTCAGCGGCCTGTTGCTTGGCTTCCACCAGCACTTCCTTGGCGCGCTCCTGCGCCAGTTCCTGGGACTGCTTGCCCCTTTCTGCCGCGGCCAGGCCTTCGGCGATGCGCGCCTTGCGATCTTCCAACGCCTTCATAATCGGCGGCCAGACGAAACGCATGGTGAACCAGACGAAGAAAATAAAGGCGACTGATTGGCCAAGCAGCGTCGCGTTGATGTTCATTAGGCTATCTCCAGGCTGGAAATCGGTTTGACTTCGTACTTGGGGGCTCTAATCAACCGGCAACGGCAAACATGACGTACATGGCCAGACCCACGGCGATCATGGGAACGGCGTCAACCAAGCCCATGACAACAAAGAACTGGGTGCGCAGCACGGGGATCAACTCCGGCTGGCGGGCGGCGCCATCGAGAAATTTGCCACCCAGAATACCAATGCCAATGGCGGCACCAACGGCACCAAAACCCATCATTACAGCGGCGGCGACGAACAGTATTGCTTGTTCCATGAGAGTTTCCCCTATAAGTACATTAAAAAGAAATCAGTGGTGTTCCTGGTGTGCCATGTCCAGATAGACAATGGTCAGGGTCATGAAGATAAACGCCTGCAAGGTAATGACCAGGATATGGAATATCGCCCAGGCCACCTACAGCAGGGCGCCGAAGGCGCCAATCGTCAGGGAGGCACCGTACATCAGGGCAATCAGAATGAAAATCATCTCACCGGCGTACAGGTTACCAAAGAGTCGCAGCGAGAGGGAAACGGGCTTGGCCAGCAGAGATACGGTTTCCAGCACCAGATTGGCCGGCAGACCCCATTTGCCCAGGGGCTGCAGGGTCAGTTCGGCGGCAAAACCGCCAACCCCCTTGATCTTGATACTGTAGTAGAGAATCAGCACGAACACGCCCAAGGCCAGACCGAAGGTGGCATTGGGATCGGTGGTGGGCACCACCTTGAAGTAGACATGGTGCGGGTCCATCCCCAGGACATGCTGACCGAATTGGGCGGCGACCTGCGGCAGCCAATCTATCGGCACCAGGTCCATCAGGTTCATCAGGAAGATCCAGACGAAGATGGTCAGGGCCAGCGGGGCAATGAGGGGATTGCGCCCGGAAAAGGAGCCGCGCACGCTCGAATCAATGAATTCGACAATGGCCTCGGCGAAGTTCTGCAAACCGGAGGGGACTTCAGCAGTGGCCTGCTTGGCCGCCTTGTGAAAGAAGTAGACAAAGACCCCGCCGAGGAACACCGACCAGAACAGGGTATCCACGTGGAAGGCCCAGAAGCCCATGGACGCCGCTTGCTCAGCCGTGCTCGCAAACCCCCAGCCGCCCTCGGGCAAGGGGCCAAAGGTCAGGTTGGTCAGGTGATGCTTGATGTATTCAGAAGAAGTCAGGGCTTGATCTGCAGCCATCTCATTAAGCTCGGTTGCGTTTCGATCCCCCCGCCAGGCCCAGCAGGCTGGCTACCAGGGGGGTCAGATAAACTAGGATAAATCCAATCAAAAAGGGCAAGGGTTCAAGCCAATCAAGGGTCTTGAACAGCAGCGCAAAGGCCAGCCCGATAAACACCAGCTTGAACACCTCGGACACCACCATGGCTGCGAGCACTTCCTGCGGCTGGCTGGCACGGTAGGGCCGAAAAAATCGCATCGCCTGCCAAGCCAGGCCCAGCAAGGCCACCAGGCCACCGAGCAGAGCGGAGAGCGCCGCATCAGCCGACTGCAGCAGAAACAGCAGCGGGCAGAGGATTGTGGCGGCTATTTGCGTCCCAAGCAAGCTTTTAACCAAGCCCCGGCCCGGATCGGCAAAGCCCTGTACCTTTGGCTGCGGGGTTAAAAGCGCCACGAAGTATA
>JADGBD010000022.1:0-9266 GCA_015231665.1 Gammaproteobacteria bacterium | reverse complement strand
ATCCAGCTCTTCCAAGCTATTGTAACTGATCACTAATTTACCTTTGCCCGCGCGCCCCTGCTGGAGTTTGACCTGGGCCCCGAGCTTTTCACTCAGCCGCGTGATCAGCCGCTCCACATCGGGATCGGACTTCTGCTGGGTCTTGGGCGGGGCATCGGGCTGCTCCTTGGCTTTTTGGATTGCCTTGACCAGGGTTTCGGTCTCGCGCACCGACAGGCCCTTCTTCACCACCTCCTGGGCAGCGCTGCTCTGGTTGTCTGGCGTCAGTGACAACAGGGCGCGGGCATGACCCATCTCCAGCTGATGGGACTCGACCATCTGCTTGACCGGTTCGCTCAGTTCGAGCAGGCGCATCAGATTGCTCACCGCCGAGCGCGACTTGCCCACGGCCTCGGCCACTTGCTGGTGGGTCAGGCCAAATTCGTTGAGCAGGCGGTGCAGGGCACCGGCCTCTTCGATGGCGTTGAGGTCCTGGCGCTGGATGTTCTCGATCAGGCCCATGGCCATGGCAGACTGGTCGTCCACCTCGCGGATCACCACCGGGATCTCGCTCTTGCCGGCCATCTGACAGGCGCGCCAGCGGCGCTCGCCGGCGATCAGTTCGTAGCGGCCATTCTCCACCGGCCGCACTACGATGGGCTGGACCACACCCTGGGCGCTAATCGAGTCCGCCAATTCCTGCAGCCCGGACTCCTCGAAATCCCGCCGTGGCTGGTAGCGACCACGGTCGATGAGATCCACCGGCAAGTGGCCGACGCTGATCTCCTGGGCCTCATGCGCATCCTCAGCGTTATTGCCCAGCAAGGCGTCAAGGCCCCGGCCCAGTCCACGTTTTTTTAGTGCCATTGCAGAGTTACCCAATGTCGAGAGCAGCAGAATGTCAGGCGGCGGCAAGCATTTCCTTGGCCAAATCCAGGTAGGCCAGGGCGCCGCGCGAGGTTTTATCATACAGCAAAACCGGCACGCCATGGCTGGGGGCCTCGGCCACCCGGACATTGCGCGGGATGATGGTGCGAAACACCTTGTTGCCGAAGTACTGAATCAGCTGGGCAGAGACGTCATTGGCCAGATTGTTGCGCGGATCGTGCATGGTGCGCAGGATGCCGACGATCTCCAGCTTGGTGTTGGCCGACTGCTGAATCTTGAGGATGGTGCCCATCAGCGCTGACAGGCCTTCGAGGGCGTAATATTCGGTCTGGATCGGTACCAGCACCCCATCGGCGGCCACCAGGGCATTGAGGGTGAGCATGTTGAGGGAGGGCGGGCAATCGATAAAGATGTAGTCGTACTCCTGGCGCACGTCCTCCATCGCCAGGCGCAGGCGTTTTTCCCGCAGGGGGGCATCCATCAGCCCCACCTCGGCGGCGGTGAGATCGGCATTGGCCGGCACCACATGGTAGGGCAGCTGCTCCGGGCAGTAGGTGGCCTGGCGGAAATTGGCCTCGCCAAGCAGAACCTCGCAGGAGGAAAAGGCCAGATCGTGCTTATTGACCCCGGAACCCATGGTGGCGTTGCCCTGGGGGTCGAGATCCAGCAACAGCACCTTCTTGCCCAGGCTGCCGAGGCTGGCGGCGACATTGATTGCGGTGGTGGTCTTGGCTACGCCGCCTTTTTGATTGGCTACGGTGATGACTTGGCCCACGATGCATTGCTCCGAAACAGGGAGGGGGATTCTATCAGACTGCCGCGGCAACCACCTCAGCCTAACGCTTAGCCCAGCAAGGCACGCTTTTCGTCGGCACTGACCTCGGTATCCGCCGCCTGGCGCTTGCGCGGTGCCATCACCTGGTTGCGCCCGGCCTCTTTGGCACGGTAGAGGTAGCGGTCCGCCTGGGCAACAAACTCCTGCCGGTTGAGAAATTCGCCGCCGCTGAACACGGCGACGCCGTAGCTGGCGGTGAGGCTGAAGCTGCTGCCATCGGGCAGCTCCACCGGCTGCTGCTCGCGCAGCTGGCGCAGACGCTCGGCCACCTCCACCGCCTTATCCAGGCGGGTGTTGGGCAGAATCAGGGCAAACTCCTCGCCACCGTAACGGCAACCCTGATCGAGCTTGCGCAGATGCGACTGGATTTGTGCCGCGGTTTGGCGCAGGGCGATATTCCCCACCTCGTGGCCACGGGTGTCGTTGACCTGCTTGAAATGATCCAGATCGACCAGGATCAGCGCCGTTGGCTGGTAGCTGCGGCGGGTGCGCTCCATCTCGTTGTCCAGGGTTTCGGCAAAGTGGCGGAAGTTGTACAGGCCGGTGAGGGAGTCGGTACGCGCCTGGGATTCCAGCTCCTGCAGATGGCCAAAGGCCGCCTGCAACCGGTCGATGATGCGGCAACTGGCTTCCCCTACCGGGCAGACCAGTGCCTCCTCGGCGGTCTCTGCGGTCTCGGTCATGGCGCCACCCTGTAGATCACCAGATGGCGCTGCTGCTCGCTAAGAAAGGGTACGGACAAGGGCTTTACGCTCAAGTATTCGGGGTTCATCGATTGGGTTTCTGCGGCAATGGTATCAAAAGTCCCTTTCAGGGCGAGTATTTCACCCTGTTCCGCTAGCAAGGGTGAGGCCAACCGGCACAGCTGGCCCAGATCACTGAAGGCACGGGCGGTAATCTGGGCGAAGCCGCGACTGCTGTGCAGTTGCTCCAGACGCATGTGCAACGGGGTCAGGTTGGCCAGCCCCAGCTCCAGGGCGGCCTGGCGGATGAAGCGAATCTTCTTGCCGTTGCTGTCGAGCAGGCTGCACTCCAGTTGCGGCCGGGCTATGGCCAGGGGGATGCCCGGCAGACCGGCGCCGCTGCCCACATCCAGCAAGGGTCCCGCGCCGATGTAGGGCAGGATCGCCAGGCTGTCGAGCAGGTGCCGGCTGACCATCTCCAGCGGCTGGCGCACCGCGGTGAGGTTGTAGGCCTGATTCCAGCGCACCAGCAGCTGGAGAAAGGCAAGCAGCTTGACCTCGGCATCGGCGGGCAAGGCCAGCCCCAGCTGCTCGATGCCGGCGCCAAGGCGCTGCTGACAGGCCGGCAGCCAGGCCGGGGCCGAGTGACTCACTGGCCCCGCGCCTGCTTTTTCAGGTGGATCATCAGCAGGCTGATCGCCGCCGGGGTCACCCCGGGGATGCGGCTGGCCTGGCCGAGGCTTTGCGGCCGCACCTTCTGCAGCTTTTCCCGTACCTCGGTGGAGAGACCGCGCACCTCGGCATAGTCCAGCTCCAGCGGCAGGGCGATGTTCTCGTTGTTGCGCTGGCGTTCGATCTCCAGGCTCTGGCGGTTGATGTAGCCGGCGTACTTGGTCTGGATTTCCACTTGCTCGGCCACGCTGGGGTCGCTGACCCCCGGACCCAGGCCGGGCAGCTGCATCAGGCGGGCGTAGGTCACCGGCGGCCGGGTGAGCAGCTCCAGCACCCGCGCCTCCTTGCTCAGGGCGCTGCCGAACAGCTCCAGCTCCTGTTCCGGCGCCAGGCTGCCGGGGCGAATGAGGATCTCCTGCAGGCGCTGGCGCTCCTGCTCTATCGCCTCGCGCTTGCGGCTGAAGGCCTGCCAGCGGGCGTCATCCACCAGCCCCAGGTTGCGGCCGCTCTCGGTCAGGCGCAGGTCGGCATTGTCCTCGCGCAGCAGCAGGCGATATTCGGCGCGGCTGGTGAACATGCGATAGGGCTCGCTGGTGCCGCGGGTGATCAGGTCGTCCACCATCACGCCGAGGTAGGCCTCGTCCCGGCGCGGGCACCAGGGCTCCCGCCCCTGCACCTGCAAGGCGGCATTGGCCCCCGCCAGCAGGCCTTGGGCAGCAGCCTCCTCGTAGCCGGTGGTGCCGTTGATCTGACCGGCGAAGAACAGGCCGGCGATGGCCTTGGTTTCCAGGCTGAGCTTGAGCCCGCTGGGGTCGAAGAAGTCGTATTCGATGGCATAGCCGGGGCGGGTGATGCGCGCCTGCTCAAAGCCGCGCATGGAGCGCACCAGGGCGTACTGCACATCAAAGGGCAGGCTGGTGGAGATGCCGTTGGGATAGACCTCATTCAGGCTCAGCCCCTCGGGCTCGATGAATATCTGGTGGGAGCTCTTGTCGGCAAAGCGCACCACCTTGTCCTCGATGGACGGGCAGTATCTGGGGCCTATGCCCTCGATCACCCCGGTGTACATGGGCGAGCGCGACAGGCCACCGCGGATGATGTCATGGGTCTGCAGATTGGTGTGGGTGATGTGGCAGACCGTCTGCGGCGGATGATCGGCGCGGCTGCCGATGAAGGAGAACACCGGCCGCGGCTCGTCACCGGCCTGGCACTCCAGCTGGCTGTAATCGATGCTGCGCCGGTCAATGCGCGGCGGCGTGCCGGTCTTCAGGCGCTCCACCTTCAGCCCCAGTTCGCGCAGACGGCGCGCCAGGGCATTGGCCGGGGGGTCGCCGGCGCGCCCGCCCGCGTAATTGCTCAGGCCGATATGGATGCGCCCGCCGAGGAAGGTGCCGACGGTGAGCACCACCGCCCGGGCGCTGAACCTCAGGCCCATCTGGGTTTCCACGCCGACGACCTGATCCTGCTCCAGCTGAATATCGTCCACCGCCTGCTGAAAGATCTCCAGACCGGGTTGGCTCTCCAGGGCCTCGCGTACCGCCTGCTTGTATAGCAGCCGATCGGCCTGGGCACGGGTGGCGCGCACCGCCGGACCCTTGCTCGAGTTGAGGGTGCGGAAATGAATCCCGGCGCGATCCGCCGCCCGCGCCATGAGGCCGCCGAGGGCGTCGATTTCCTTCACCAGATGGCCCTTGCCGATGCCGCCGATGGCCGGGTTGCAGCTCATCTGACCGAGGGTTTCGATGTTGTGGGTCAGCAGCAGGGTATGGCAGCCCATGCGGGCCGCCGCCAGGGCTGCTTCGGCGCCGGCATGACCGCCACCGACGACAATGACGTCATAGCTGGGTTGAAAGGACATGGCTGGCGGGCTGTGCACTGTGTGTTCGGAGTCTGTTCATGGCATCCTATGGTACTTGACGATCACTCAGGATGTCCCGGTATGAACGCAATATTGAACCGCTCCCGGTCAATCCACCCGCTGCTGAACCAAGTCATCGACCAGATGGCGCAGATTCTGCTTGGCAAGGATGCGGCGATCAAGCTCTCGCTGGCCTGCCTGCTCGCTCGCGGCCATCTGCTCATCGAGGACGTGCCGGGGGTCGGCAAGACCACCCTGGCCCACGCCCTGGCGCAATTGCTGGGGCTGGAGTACCGGCGGATTCAGTTCACCAGCGACCTGCTGCCCTCGGATGTGATCGGTGTGTCCATCTTCGAGCGCAATTCCGGAGAATTTCGCTTTCATCCCGGGCCCGTGTTCTCCCAGGTGCTGCTGGCGGATGAGATCAATCGCGCCACCCCCAAAGCCCAGAGCGCCCTGCTCGAAGCCATGGAGGAGCGCCAGGTCTCCATCGAAGGCGAGACCCGGGCGCTGCCCTCGCCCTTTTTCGTCATCGCCACCCAGAATCCCGGCTATCAGGTGGGCACCTATCCCCTGCCGGAGTCGCAGCTGGACCGCTTTCTGATGCGCATCAACATCGGCTTTCCGACCGAGGCGGCGGAGCGCGAATTGCTCCGTGGCGAGGACCGCCGCGCCCTCCTCGGCCGCACCCAGGCGCTGATCGACCCCAGCCAATTGCTCGAACTGCAACAGCTCAGCGCCCAGGTCCACGCCGCCGATGCCCTGCTGGATTACTGCCAGGCCCTGCTCCAGTTCACCCGGGTATCGGATCAGTTCGTCCACGGTCTCTCCCCCCGTGCCGGCCTGGGTATGCTTGGCGCAGCGCGGGCCTGGGCCCTGATCCAGGGGCGAGACATGGTCATCCCCGAAGACATCCAGGAGGTGCTGCCGGCGGTCTGCAGCCACCGCCTGCAGGGTACCGACAGCCAATCGACCAACGCCGATCGCCTGGTGGACCTGCTGATCCGCTCTGTGCCGATTCCATGATGACCGACTCATGATTGCGGCCCTAGATCGCCTCATCCGAGTCAATCAAGCGGGGGACGAGGGTCATATCCAGCTGGCGCCATCGCGCATCTACATCCTGCCCACGCCCTTTGGCCTGGTATTTTTCATTCTCCTCGTCCTGCTTCTCGTGGGCTCGATCAATTACGCCAACAACCTGGGCTTTCTCCTCACCTTTTTCCTCGCCGCGGTGGGCTTTCTCAGCATGATCCACACTTGGCGCAATCTGCTCGGCCTGCAGCTGCTGCCCTGCCGGGTGGAGCCGGTGTTCGCCGGCGAGGAGGCCCTGTTTCGATTGCAGCTGGCCGCCACCAGCCCGCGCTTTCGCGGGGATATTGAACTGATCCACCCGACAAAGCGGCTCACGGCGACGGATTATCAGCCCCCCGCCGAGGGCTTTCTCAGCCTGGCCCTGCCCAGCCGCCAGCGGGGTTATTTCCAGCTCGGCCGCTGCCGCCTGGAGACCCGCTATCCGCTGGGGATTTTTCGCGCCTGGAGCTATATCCAGACCGATCTGCGCTGCCTGGTGTACCCCAAGCCCGAGACCTGGAGCCTGGAGCTGAACCCGGGGGCGGAAGCGGCCGATCATCAAGGCCTGCCGCGCAAGCATCACTCCGGTCAGGACTTTCACGGCATTCGCCAGTATCAGCCGGGCGACCCGCCAAAAAGCATCCACTGGCAATCCCTCGCCCGCGGTGCGGAGCTGATGAGCCGGGATTACGAGAGCCAAAGCGCCGAGGACCTCTGGCTGGACTTGGAACAGATGCCCGGTGCTGACCTGGAAACCCGCCTGCGCCAGCTGTGCTATGCCGTGCTCGCCTGCGCCAAGCAGCCCAATCCCTTCGGCCTGCGCCTGGGACCGGAAGAAATCGCCCCGGACCAGGGCGAGCAACACCTGCAGCGGGCGCTCCAGGCCCTGGCGCTGTTTGGCAAGGGGTGAGTCAGTGGTCAGCGGTCAGCTTAAAAGGGCCAGTTTCGTGAACAGCAATAATCTCAACCTCACCAGCCCCCTCTCCCCAACCCCTCTCCCCGGGGGGCGAGGGGCTTAGCCACCTGGGCAACTAAACATGCGAGAGACAAATCTTAACCCTCTGCGTCCTTTGCGCTTCTTTGCGATCTCTGCGTCCCATTAGGATTAAGTCATGGCCAAATCCAACCTCAGCCCCCTGCAACAGACCCCGCAGCGGCATTTGCTGCTGCTGTTGATCGGCTATCTGGCGGTGGGCGTCTCGCCCCATCTGTTCAACCTCAACCCCCTGTTCATCGGCCTGTTTTTTGTTTTTGCCGGGTTCAAGGCGCTGATTGCCTTTTACCCCAGACTGCAACCGCGCGGCCTCTGGTTGCTCCTGCTCACCCTCACCGCCTTTGCCCTGGTGATCCTGCGCAGCGCGCCCCTGGTCAGTTCCGAAACCGGCATCTCCCTGCTGCTGGTGATGGCCGGGCTGAAGTTGCTGGAGATTCGCCAGCGCCGGGATATTCAGTTCAGCATCCTCCTCGGCTTCTTCCTCCTCATCACCGTGTTCCTCTATGAAGACAGCATGGAGATGGCCCTGCTGATGCTCGCCGTTGGCCTGGGACTGATCTCCCTGCTGGTGCAGATCAACAGCCTCAGCCCCCGCGGCCAGCTGCGCCCCCTGCGTACCGCCCTGGCTTTCAGCCTGCAGGCGCTGCCCTTGACCCTGTTACTGTTCTTTCTCTTTCCCCGCCTGGGCGGGCCGCTCTGGGCCTTTCACAGCACGGAAAAGGCCGCCCGCAGCGGCCTGTCCGACAGCGTTACCCCAGGCAGCATCAGCAACCTGATCCTGTCCAAAGAAACCGCCTTTCGCGCCGAATTCACCGGCCCCATCCCCAGCCCGCCGCAGCGCTACTGGCGCGGTCCGGTGATGTGGCGCACCGATGGCCTCAGCTGGGAGCGCAGCCAGCAGATGATGCAGGCGCAGCAGCACCCACCCAAGCCGACCGCGCAGCTGGATTACCGGGTGTTTCTCGAGCCCACCGACAAGGATTGGCTGATCCTGCTGGACCTGCCCGCTGAGGTGAACCAGAAGGCGCGCATCACCCGGGATTTTCAGGTCATCGCCGAAACCCCGGTGACCAAGACCCTGGCCTATACCGCCACCTCCTACCCGAGCATTGCTGCCAGCGAGCTGGACCCGGCGGAGCGCGACCTCGGCCTGCAGCTGCCCAGCGATGTCAGCCCGAGGGTGCGTGCCCTCGCCGAGGGCTGGCGGGAAAACAGCAGCGATGCCGAGATTGTCGCCAAGGCGCTGGCGCATTTTCGCCAGAACCCCTTCGTCTACACCCTGCGGCCGCCCTTGCTGGGCAATGATCCCACCGATGAGTTCCTGTTCGAGACCCAGCGCGGCTTCTGTGAACACTACGCCACCAGCTTCACCCTGCTGATGCGCCTGGCCGGCATCCCCAGCCGGCTGGTCACCGGCTATCTCGGCGGGGAGTTGAATCCCCAGGGTGATTACCTCATCGTCCGTCAGGCCGATGCCCATGCCTGGAGCGAGGTCTGGCTGCAAGGTCAGGGCTGGACCCGCATCGACCCCACCGCCGCGGTGGCCCCGGAGCGGGTCGAACAGCAACTGGATACGGATTTTGCCGGGGACCGGGCGATTTTCGTGCTGCGGCCAAGCGCCTTCACCGACCGCTTGATGCGCAACCTGCACTGGGGCCTGGATGCGCTGAATATGTCCTGGTATCGCTGGGTCATCGGCTACGATCGCAGCAAACAGCGCAACCTGCTCAGCGACATCGGCCTGGGCTGGCTCCACCACCGCGCCCTCGGGGTGCTCGCTTTCGCCATCCCGCTGAGCCTGCTCGGCCTCTACGGCCTGCACCTCTACCTGCGCGAAAGACCCCGCCAGGACCCAGCCCAGCAGGCCTACCGGCAACTGCTCCGGCGGCTGGAAAAGCGCGGCATCAGCAAACCCGGTTGGGAAGGCCCGCGCCAATTCCATCAGCGCCTGCAACAAAGCCACCCCAACCTGGCGGCGCAACTACAGCCGCTGCTGGCCGCCTACATCAGCATCCGCTACGGCCAGGATGGCGAAAAACAGCAGACCGACAGCTTTGTCAAAGCCTGCCGCGAGTTCAGATATTGAGGGGGCTTTTGGGACGCAGAGAACGCAAAGGAGCGCGGAGGGCGCAGAGTTTTGTTTTTTCAACCCATCACTTTACCTGATTACCCACCAGGCTCAGCTATTCCTGTAGGTCTGAAAGCCTACCCGATGACCTCAACTTAGACGTTCGCTGAGCGAAGCCGAAGCGAACGGCGGCTGGCTTCGGCTCCGCTCAGCCA
>JADGBD010000312.1 GCA_015231665.1 Gammaproteobacteria bacterium | reverse complement strand
GAACATCAACGATTAGGGGGAAGGCCATGATATACAACAGGGAAATGGAAACCAATCTGCCCAACCCGGTGAGAGGACGCTTGTTAAAAGAGCCCGAGGGGCGGGTGCGTTGGTTGCAAAAGGGTGAAGCCAGTCGCCTCATTAAGGAGGCAGAGCAATCGCTGACTGCGCCCCATTTGGGACCTCTGGTTCGGCTGGCGCTGAACACAGGGATGCGGGTCCAGGAAATGCTCGGCCTGGAATGGTCTCGGGTGGACCTGAAAAATGGCTTGATCTATTTGGGTGGCATTCACACCAAGAGCAAAAAGCGGCGATCCATACCGATAAACAAGGAATCAAGGGAGGCGCTTTTGGTCCAGGCTCGGTTTCGCGCTATGGAATGCCCGGATAGCCCTTGGGTGTTTTGCCATGCTGACGGGGAGCGTATTGGTAGCGTGAAGCGGAGTTTTGCAACGGCTTGCAAAAGCACCGGAATCAAGGACTTCAGGTTTCACGCTTTGCGCCATACCTTCGCAGCCTGGTTGGTCACGGCCGGTGTGCCGCTGACCGGGGTTCGCGACCTGCTGGGACACTCCTCGATCACGATGACCGAGAAATACGCCCACTTGGCGCCGGAGCGTGTCCGGGAAGCGGTCGCCGTCTTGGACAAAGCCTAGGTCACGATTTGGTCACGGTGATGGTGTCTTGAAGGTGGAAAACTAACGTAACCAGTTGATTTTATGGAGCCGGCGACAGGAGTCGAACCCGCGACCTACTGATTACAAATCAGTTGCTCTACCAACTGAGCTACGCCGGCGTGGGCGTGGATTCTAACCTAGCTTTCCGGTTTTTGCACTTGAGCTGGTGCGACTGGACTCAGGGGTTGAATTCTGGGCCGGAATGCGCCCTGCAGCGGCCTCCTTGGATGCGTAATAATCTTTCGTGATCGAAGTAGATTAATTAAGCTTTTAGCTTAATGTGCATGGAAAATCAAGTTTAAAGCCGCTATTCACCGATATGGGTTTATAAATCATTTAGGGTACGATATAATCTGGCCTCCCCATGGCCATGGCTTGTTGCCCTTTCGATTATGGAAACCACCCAAGATCAGGTTCTGATTGCGTTGCGCCAGATCATGCGCGCGGTCGATCTTCATTCCCGCCAGTTGCTGCATAGCCATAAGCTTACGGGCCCGCAGGCTTTGATTTTGCGGGTGCTGTTGCGTTCGTCGCAGTTGACCCTGGGGCAGTTGGCGCGTCAGGTGAGCCTGAGCCCGGCGACGGTGACCGATGTGATCAATCGTTTGGAAACCCGGGGTTTGGTGGTACGGGTTCGTTCTACCCACGACAAGCGCCAGGTGTTTGTCACTGCCACTGAGGCTGCGGCAGCGTTGTTGGCGGATGAGGTGCCCCTGTTGCAGGATCGTTTCGTTGCCCGCTTTCAGCAACTGCAGACTTGGGAGCAGATGCTGCTGCTGTCTTCCCTGCAGCGCATTGCCAGCATGATGGACGCCAGCGATATTGATGCGGCACCGGTGCTTGCCGGTGGTTCGCTTACCGCTTCGCCTTTGGATGAGGCTGAGGAGGACCTGAGCCGGTTGCAGCAGGTGGCTGGATGATGCTGCTGCGACATCCCCGCCTGGCGGATGGCGCCCGTCTTTGGCGCGGGGTCAAGGAATGCGGCGGGCTGGATCTCAATTCCAGCTATCTCTATCTGCTGCTGAGCGATCAGTTTGCCCAGACCTGTCTGCTGGCCGAGCAGGGCGATGAGTTGCTGGGTTTTGTCACCGCTTATCTCAGGCCCGATCACCCGGATGTGCTTTTTGTCTGGCAGGTGGGGGTTTTGCCTCAGGCGCGTGGTCAAGGCTTGGCGAGGCGTTTGTTGCTGGAGCTGTTGCAGAGGCCGGCCTGTGCCGAACTGGGATGGATCGAGGCCACGGTGAGTGCGGACAACCAGGCCTCCCGGCGGCTGTTTTCCGGTTTGGCGCAGGAGCTGGATGCCAAGCTGATGGAGCAGGATTACATGACCCAGAATCACTTTCCCGCCGAAGGCGGTCATGCGGCCGAGCCCCTGTTGCGCATTGGGCCTCTGCTGCCGCAAATCAATCAACAAAGGTAAAAGACATGCGAATTTTTGAAGAGATGGAATCCGAGGTGCGTGGCTATGTGCGCGCCTTTCCGGCGGTGTTCGATACCGCCAAGGGATCGATGCTGTATGACGATCAGGGCAATGGCTATATCGACTTCTTTGCTGGCGCCGGCACCCTCAATTACGGGCATAACAATCCCCTGCTGAGTCAGGCGATGATCGAGTATCTGCAGCGCGATGGCATAGTCCATGCCTTGGACAAGGCGACGGTGGCGAAGAAGAATTTCCTGCAGAAGTTTCACGACAGCATCCTCGCCCCGCGCCATCTCAACTACAAGGTCCAGTTCACCGGTCCCACCGGCACCAATGCAGTGGAAACGGCGCTGAAGCTGGCGCGGATGGTCAAGCGCCGCTCCAATGTCATTGCCTTTACCAACGGCTATCACGGTTTGACCATGGGTGCCCTGGCGGTGACCGGCAACGATTTCTACCGCGATGAGTCCTATGGCGCGCGCAACAATGCTGATTCGGTGCCCTTTGACGGCTATCTCGGGCCCGATGTCAACACCATCGACTACCTGCGCAAGTTTCTCAGCGATGGCTCCTCAGGCATCGATTTGCCGGCAGCGATCATCGTCGAGACGGTGCAGGGCGAGGGTGGCATCAATGTCGCCAGCGCGACCTGGTTGCAGCAGCTGGCCGATCTCTGCCATGAGTTCGATATCCTGCTGATCATCGACGACATCCAGGTTGGCAATGGCCGCACCGGCAGCTTTTTCAGCTTTGAGGAGGCCGGGATCAAACCTGACATGGTCTGTCTGTCCAAGTCCATCGGCGGTGGTTTGCCGATGGCGATACTGCTGATGCGCCCCGAGCTGGATCAGCGCCAGCCGAACCAGAGGTCCCAAATGGGGCGCAGTCAGCGATTGCTCTGC
>JADGBD010000311.1 GCA_015231665.1 Gammaproteobacteria bacterium | reverse complement strand
CCCTATTACATAAGAAGAACCCCGTGAACTCGCTCAATTGCTACAAGGCCTATGATATCCGCGGTCGCCTCGGCGACGAGCTCAACGAGGACATTGCATATCGCATCGGTCGCGCCCTGGCGGCTTACCTGCAGGAATCCCGGCCAGCGCAGACAGCCCCCTTGCGGGTGGTTGTCGGCGGCGATGTGCGCCTCAGCTCGGAGTCGCTCAAGCAGGCCCTGAGCCGGGGTCTGCTGGAATCCGGCTGCGATGTGATCGATCTGGGCCTCACCGGCACCGAGGAAATCTACTTTGCCGTCAGTCATCTGGCAACAGATGCCGGGGTGGAGGTCACCGCCTCGCACAACCCCATCGACTACAACGGCATGAAGCTGGTGCGCGAGCAGAGCAAGCCCATCAGCGGCGACACCGGGCTCAGGCGCATCCAGCAGCTGGCAGAGGCCAATGTCTTTACCGCCGCCGAGCGCACCGGCAGCTATTCCCAGCAGTCGGTGCTGGAGGCCTACGTGGACCATCTGCTCGGCTACATCGATCTTGCCGCGCTGGCACCGACGCGCTTGTTGCTCAATGCCGGCAACGGCGCCGCCGGCCATGTGGTGGATGCCCTGGAGCAGCGGTTTCGCGCCGCCCAGGCGCCGGTGGAGCTGATCAAGCTGCACAATCAGGCCGATGGCCGCTTCCCCAACGGCATCCCCAATCCCCTGTTGCCGGAGAATCGCGCCCAGACCGCCGAGGCGGTACTCAGCTGCGGCGCGCACATGGGCGTGGCCTGGGATGGGGATTTCGACCGCTGTTTCCTGTTCGATGAGCAGGGGCAGTTCATCGAGGGCTATTACATCGTCGGGCTGCTGGCCCAGGCCCTGCTGCGCCAGGCCCCGGGCAGCAAGATCATTCACGACCCGCGCCTGACCTGGAACAGCATCGAGATGATCAGCCAGGCCGGTGGCGTTGCCGTGCAGAGCAAGACCGGCCACGCCTTCATCAAGGAGCGGATGCGCGCCGAGGATGCCATCTACGGCGGCGAGATGAGCGCGCACCATTATTTCCGTGACTTTGCCTACTGCGACAGCGGCATGATCCCTTGGCTGCTGGTGCTCGGCCTGATCAGCCAGCGCGACCGGCCGCAGCCCCTGTCCCAGCTGGTGCGCGAGCGCATGGCGGCCTATCCCTGCAGCGGTGAGATCAATTTCCGCGTTGCCGATGTCGCCGGGTCGATCGAGCAGATTCGCCGCCACTTCGCCGCGCAGAACCCCCTGCTTGAGGACCACACCGATGGCCTGAGCATGGAGTTCGCCCACTGGCGCTTCAATCTGCGCGGCTCCAACACCGAGCCGCTGCTGCGCCTGAATGTGGAAACCCGGGCTGACGCGGCCCTGCTGGCCCAGCGCACGGCGGAGATCGCTGAGCTGCTCAGCCCGCCTGGAACTCCGCGCGGGGATAGCTGAGGAGACTCACCACTCGCGAGCGCTCGGCGCCGACGCCGACCTCGAAGAATTGCAGGCGGTCGCCGGACTGGCTGGAATCCGCAGCCTCGCTACCGAGCAGGATGTCGAGGGAATTCATCTGCAGCTCGGCATTGTGCAGCTGCAACAGCTGGCGGGGGCTGGAGAGCAGCTCACGCAGCAGGTGCAGGTAAACCTCGGGGTTGTTCAGGTTCTGCTCGGGATGCAGTTGCGCCTGCAGGCGCTCCTTTTCGCTGAGGGCTTCTCGCTTGAACAGGATCTGGCGCTTGGCGTGGGCCACCACGCTGTCGAACAGCACCTGCTTGAGGGCCTTGCGCGCCGCTTCCTCGCTGGGACGAGGGGCGAGCAGCTCGCGGCCGGTGAAATTCACCGCCGTCTGCGGTACCTCGCGCATGAGCATATCGCCACGCATCTCGGTGCCGAGCACGCGCTTTTCATAGCGCAGGACAAACAGCAGGGCATAGACCGCATCGCACTGCTGATGTTCGGGGTCGGCAAAAAAGGCGCGAATCTCGCGATTGCGCAAGAACAGCTCGTCGATCTGATCGCGACTGCGAATCAGCCGGCGCAGCAGGGGGTCGGTGGTCAGCCGGCGCTTGCTCACCGGCAGGGCGGGGGGCAGAGCGGCGACGATTTCTTCGATGTACTCCAGCAGCTCACGGGCGCTGTCGCGCAGGGCATCCTTGTAGTCGGAGAGCACCCGCAGGCGCCGGTCGGTGCCCTCGACTATGCTCTCCACCGCCGCACCAACGGCCACGACGCGGCGTTCTTCCGCCGCCTGCTGTTGGCGGTAGTCCTCAAGCAACTGCTGCAGGCTGTCCCACTGCTCCTGAAAGAAACGGCGCAGGGCCGAGGCTTCGGCAACGCGATTGTCCATTTCGTTCAAAATGGGCGCATCCAAACCGACAAGCTCAAACAGGGACATGGGGGCAAGGCAGGCAGGGCCCCTGTGCCCACCGGCACAGGGCCGGCAGGCACAGGGGCAGCGAGGTGAGGCAATCAGCCCTTGAGTGCATCCAGGCCGCTGAAGATTTGACCCTTGATGTCTTCAACGCCGCCCACGCCGTTGATCTTCAGATAACTGCAGTCGCCGGCCTCGGCCGCTGTGGAGTAGAAGGCAATCAGCGGCTCGGTCTGGTCGTGATACACCTTGAGGCGGGCCATCACCGTCTCTTCCTTGTCATCGTCGCGCTGGATCAGATCCTCGCCGGTTTCATCGTCCTTGCCTGCCACCTTGGGTGGATTGAAGGTCACATGATAGGTGCGGCCAGAGGCCAGATGCACCCGCCGGCCGGACATGCGCTTGATGATCTCCGCATCGGGTACGTCGATCTCCACCACGGCGTCGATGGGCACGCCAGCGGCCTTCAGCGCCTCGGCCTGAGGAATGGTGCGGGGAAAGCCGTCGAACAGATAGCCGTTCTGGCAATCGTCATCGGTGATGCGCTCCTTGACCATGCCCATGATGATGTCATCGGACACCAGACCACCCTCGTCCATGATCTTCTTCGCCGCCTTGCCCAGATCCGTGCCCGCTTCAAC
>JADGBD010000310.1:2377-3011 GCA_015231665.1 Gammaproteobacteria bacterium | reverse complement strand
AACCTGCGCGGGCGCAATTCCGGCAGCTTTCGCTTTGTTGATGTGGAAGTGGTGGTCAAGGCCTTTGAGATCGAAACCGCCGAGGCCATTGCCCAGGGCATAGAAGCCGCGCTGAAGGCCGAAGACAGCGCCATCGATTCGGTGTTCGTCCACTACCGCCACGAATTGCCGAGCAAGATCAATCTCTACATCCCTAGTGATGCCGAAGGCGGGCAAATCAGCGACTGCTTCGGCCAGGCCAGTTATTTCACCCGCATTGTCCTTGAACGGGAGCAGAATCGGGTGCTGGAGCGGGAGGTGATGGCCAACCCCTTCGCCGCCGAAAAAGAGCACCGCGGCATTCGCCTGGCCAGCTATCTCATCGACCAGGGCGCGGACAGCGTCTGCTGTCGGGAAGACCTGGAAAACAAAGGCCCCGGCCTGATGTTGCATCGCTTTGGCATAGACGTGCGCCTGACTGAAGAGCCGGATCTGACGCGGGTGCTGGAGGCCTACCTGGAACGCTCAAGGTCGATGTTTCAACCCAAGGGTCATGGGCTGCCAAACGCGAGCAAGCTCGCTCCTACAGACAGCTTGCGATGACGGCCTGTCATCTTGATCACCCTGTGCTTATCTTTTGGGATCGCGCCCGCCG
>JADGBD010000310.1:0-2358 GCA_015231665.1 Gammaproteobacteria bacterium | reverse complement strand
TTAAAAAGACAAAATTGCCTGACAAAAATGGCATTTGTCCGCTCGACAGCAGTGATGCCGATGAGCTGGAGCAGCTCATCGGCATCACTGCTGTCGAGCGGATAGAGGGCTATGCCCATGCTGGCAGATACCTGAACCGGGTAGGCATCCAGCTGCACGCGTTCGGCTACCCCACGGATGATCCGCACTGCCGCCTGCTCGACCTCATCCCGCTGGCTGATGTCGTTGAGCAGCACGACAAACTCATCACCCCCCAGGCGCGCCACGGTGTCCTCGCCACGCACCGCCGACTCCAGGGGCCTTGCAATCCCCACCAGCAGGCGATCTCCCATGCTATGGCCGTAGCTGTCGTTAACCGGCTTGAACCCATCCAGATCGATGTAGCACACCGCCAGCAGGTGCTCCCTGCGCTGTGCGAGGGACATCGCCCTGTGCAGGCGTTCCTCCAACAGGACACGATTGGGCAAGGTGGTCAAGGCATCGAAGTGGGCGAGCATTTCGAGCATTTTTTCCGTGGCCCTGATCTGGGTCACATCGGTAAACACCCCGATGTAATGGGACAGCCTGCCCGCCTTGTTGGATACCTTGGAGATGGTGATTTGGCTGGCGAACAGGCTGGCGTCCCGGCGTCGATTCCAAAGCGTGCCACGCCAAAAGCCCTGGGTCTCAACGGTGTGCCAGAGTTCCTGATAAAACTGGGCATCATGCTGACCTGAGGAAAGCAGACGCGGGTTGCGCCCGACCACCTCATCGCTGCGGTAGCCGGTAATGGTGCTGAACGCGGGGTTGACCTCGATGATTTGACCCTCGGCATCACAGATCATGATGCCGTCATGGCTGTGGTCGAACACCTTGGCAGTCATGCGCAGACGTTCCTCGCTCTGGTGGCGTAACGTCACGTCACGCGCCGTACCCAGCACACCAAGCGGATCACCCAGCCCATTCTGTACCGAGATATGCAGGATATCGAACAGGCCCCGGTAGCCGTCACGCTGAAAGCGCAGCCAGGCATCGCCGTTTCGACCCTCGCCGGTGGCCTGGAAGGCGCGCTCGGCTTGGCGCAGAACAGAAGCGGCCTCGATATCCGCCAGCTCCTCATCCCGCCGCCCGAGCAAAGCCGACTCGGCGCGGTCGTAAAGCGCCTCGAACCGTTTGTTGCAAGCCAGGTAGCGGCCCTCCAGGTCCTTCAGCCAGATCAGGTCTGCCGAGGCATCCAGCAGCGTGCGCAACAGGCGATGCTCATCGGCCAGGGCCAATTCGGCGCTACGCCGGTCGGTGATATCCAGCATCTGGGTCAGCATGACCAAGCCGTGCTGCAGCTGCAGCAGGCTGGCATTGAACAGGCCATAGAGCAGACGTCCATCCCGATTGCGTACCTGTACTTCAAATCCGCACACCGCGCCCTGTTCAAGCACCTGCCGCACGATCGCCTCACGTTGACCCCGATCGGCAAAGATGCCCAGCTCGCGGGAACTCTTGCCCATGACCTCCTCGGGGCTGTAGCCCATGAGTTGGCTAAAGGCGCCATTGACCTCCAGAAACACGCCATCCTCCAGCCGGGTGATGGCCATGGGCGCTGGGCTGAAATGGAAGGCCTTGGCGAACTTTTCCTCGGAGGCGGCCAGTGCCGTGAGGTCGTGGGAGATGCCGAACAGGGCGGGCGCCCCATTCCACTGCCCCGGCATCACCCGGGTTTCCACCGGAATCTGCTGACCGGCGCGTGCCTGCAACGGAACAGGACAGGTATCAGCCTGATTCTGCAGCATCTTCTGGACTATGTCCGCCGCCTCTTGGCGACGTGCTGGCGGATGCACCATGAGCACCGATTGGCCAATAAGCTGCTCATCGGTATAGCCAAGGCGTTCGCGCACAGTCTGGTTGACCCGCAGGATGCGGCCCTGCTCGTCGAGGATGAACAGGAAGTCACTCAGGCTATCGAAGAAGATGCGGAAATTGGCAT
Source organism: Gammaproteobacteria bacterium (assembly GCA_015231665.1). Lineage (GTDB taxonomy): Bacteria > Pseudomonadota > Gammaproteobacteria > Chromatiales > Chromatiaceae > Magnetovirga. The sequence goes on along the minus strand of JADGBD010000310.1, from coordinate 398 downwards.
CGCGCTCGCTGGAGGCCTGCAGGGCGCGCAGACGCGCCTGGTGATTGACCAGAAGCTGGGCGAACAGGCTCAGAACCTCAATGGCGTCAGGGCTGTAGCTGCGCCGCTCGCGCAGGCTGTCAAAACCGATGAAGCCATAGCACTGCTCGCCGTCGAACAGCGGCAGGGTGATCAGGCTAAGCACGCCCTGGGGTTCCAGGATATCGCGCAAGGCCCCGCTCGGCAGATCATAGACCTCGTCCACCACATAGGGCACGCCCTGCTGATGGGCCTCCACCCAGGCATCCAACCCACGCAGGGGCACTGCCTGCAGGTCGTCGATCTGTGGCGCTATGCCCTCGGCGCACCATTCATGGGTATTCTGGGTGATGCCCTGGCTGAAGTCGTAGTGAAAGACA
>JADGBD010000309.1 GCA_015231665.1 Gammaproteobacteria bacterium | reverse complement strand
ACCGATCAATCCCTACGGCGAATCCAAGCGCATGATCGAGCAGATGCTCGCGGATTTTGACCGTGCCCATGGCCTGCGCTCTATCGCCCTGCGCTATTTCAATGCTGCCGGGGCCGATCCCGAGGGTGAGACCGGCGAGGACCACGACCCCGAGACCCACCTGATCCCGCTGGTGCTGGATGCCGCTGCGGGGCGTCGGCCGGCTATCGAGGTGTTTGGCGAGGATTACCCCACTGCCGATGGCACCTGCATTCGCGATTACATCCACGTCAGCGACCTGGCCCAGGCCCATGTCCTGGCGCTGCAGGCCCTGGAGCGGGGTGGCGCGAGTGATCGCTTCAATCTGGGCAACGGCCAGGGCTTTTCCGTGCGTGAGGTCATAGCCGCTGCTGAACGGGTCACTGGGCGGCCGGTGCCGATGCGGATTGGCCCCCGCCGCCCGGGTGATCCGCCACGCTTGGTCGGTGATGCCCGCCGCGCCCGCGAGCAACTGGGCTGGCAGCCGCAATGGGCCGATCTGGAACAGATCATCGAGACCGCCTGGCGCTGGCATCAGCGCGGCTGAGCTGTCGCAGCCTAATCAGGCTGCCGAGGTTGCCTCGAACACAATCCCCGCCACCGGTCGGCGGCCTTCCGCCACCAGGATATTGAAGGTGCGACAGGCGGCGGCGCTGTGCATCACCTCCACCCCCAGGCCGCGGCGATAGAAACCGGCGAGCAGGCGCACATCAATGAAGCGCTGGCGCAGTCCCGTGCCAATCAGATAGACGTCCGCCGGCCGTTGCAGGAGCAATTCCAGGCAGTCGCTGTCGAGTTGGGCGAAGCGAGTCGGCGGCCAGGGCTGCACCTGCTGCGGATCAAGCAGCAGGCTCTGGCTATGATAGCGGCCGCCAATACGGATGCCCTGAGCATCGCAGGAGCCGACACTGATGGCGTTGGACGGGGTTTCCAGGGTGAAATTGATCATCTATTCAGTTTACCCCAGGCCGCTAATCCTGGAATCCAAAAAGGACGCCAAATTACCGAAAATATGTCAGTCATAAGACTCTACGAGCTCCCTGCCCAGGCGAGGGCCGGCGGGCGGCGCACAGGTCTTTGACAGACCCTTGGCCACTCAGTTAATTTAGCCCACTTTCCTGTACCTTATCGAGAGGTTTCCGTGTCCACACCTGAAATGGCAGAGTTCCATAGAATCAGTCGCTTACCTCCCTATGTCTTTGCCATTGTGAATGAACTCAAGGCCAAGGCGCGCGCCCGTGGCGAGGATATTATCGATTTTGGCATGGGCAATCCGGATCAACCCACGCCCAAACACATAGTCGATAAGCTGGTGGAGACGGTACAGCGCGGTGATACCCACCGTTATTCCCAGTCCCGCGGCATACCGCGCCTGCGCCTGCGCATGGCCGAGTGGTACAAGAAACACTACAACGTCGATCTCAACAAGGAAACCCAGGTCATAGCCACCATCGGCTCCAAGGAAGGTCTGGCCCACCTGGCCCTGGCCACCACCGGCCCTGGCGATGTGGTGCTGACCCCGGACCCTGCCTACCCGATTCACCCCTACGGCTTTGTTATCGCCGGCGCCGATATTCGCTCGGTGCCCCTGGTGCCGGGGGTGGATTTCTTTGAAGAACTGGTGAAGTCGATCAAGGAATCCTGGCCGCGGCCCAAGTTCCTGGTACTCAACTTTCCCGGCAATCCGACCACGGATTGTGTCGAGCTGGATTTCTTCGAGCGCGTGATCGAGATTGCCCGCGAGCACAACATCTGGGTGATCCACGACCTGGCCTATGCCGATATCGTCTTCGACGGCTACAAGGCGCCCTCGATCCTGCAGGTGCCGGGTGCCGATGAGATTGCCGTGGAGTTCTACACCCTGTCGAAGAGCTACAACATGCCCGGCTGGCGCGTGGGCTTCATGTGCGGCAACAAGACCCTGGTGGCGGCCCTGGCGAAGATCAAGTCCTATCTGGACTACGGCATGTTCACGCCGATCCAGGTGGCCTCCATCGCCGCCCTGGAGGGGCCGCAGGACTGTGTTGAAGAGATTCGCCAGATGTACGAGAAGCGCCGCAATGTGCTCTGCGATGGCCTGAACAACCTCGGCTGGGCGGTGGAGCGGCCCAAAGCCACCATGTTCGTCTGGGCGCCGATCCCCGAGCACTACAAGGCCATGGGCTCGCTGGAGTTCTGCAAGAAGTTGCTGCAGGAGGCCAAGGTGGCGGTATCCCCGGGCATCGGCTTCGGCCAGCACGGCGACAGCCACGTGCGCTTTGGCCTGATTGAAAACGAACACCGTACCCGCCAGGCCCTGCGCGGCATCCGCGACATGTTCCGCAAGGATGGCCTGTCGAAGTAATTGCGGGACGCGCAGCAGATTTAGGACGCAGAGCGCGCAAAGAAGCGCAAAGAACGCTGAGAAAATATATCTCAAATCAATCTCTGCGTGCTCTGCGCTTCTTTGCGTGCTCTGCGTCCTTAAAGCGTCCAATTTCAAATCCAGGAGTAGCTTGTGAATCCAGTCAAAGTCGGCCTGATGGGCCTGGGTACTGTCGGTGGCGGCACCGTCAGCGTGTTGCACCGCAATGCCGAAGAGATCGCTCGCCGTGCCGGTCGTGGCATTGTCATCTCCCACGCGGCGGCGCGGGAGTTCGATGCCAGCAAGATCAGCGGATTTGGCGATATTGAGCGCATCAGCGACGATGCCTGGGCGGTGGTCAATGACCCCGAGGTGGAGATCGTCGTCGAGCTCATCGGTGGCTATTCGCCGGCCAAGGAGCTGGTGCTCAAGGCCATAGAAAACGGCAAGCATGTGGTCACCGCCAACAAGGCGCTGATTGCCATGCACGGCAACGAGATCTTTGCTGCCGCCCAACAAAAGGGCGTCACTGTCGCCTTCGAGGCCGCCGTGGCCGGGGGTATTCCCATCATCAAGGCGGTGCGCGAGGGCTTGGCGGCCAATCGCATCGAATGGATCGCCGGCATCATCAACGGCACCGGCAACTACATCCTCACCGAGATGCGCG
>JADGBD010000308.1 GCA_015231665.1 Gammaproteobacteria bacterium | reverse complement strand
CAACCGACGATCTCGCCCACCTGGCCGGCCTGACGCAGGGCGCGGGCCAGCGAACCACCAATCAGGCCGACACCAATCACCGCCAGACGCCGGATCAACATGCCTTGAGCACCTGCTCCAGGGCGCTGATGAAGCGTGCGTTCTGCTCCTCGGTACCCACGGTAACGCGCAGATGCTGGGGCATGCCGTAGTTGGCCAGGGGTCGCAGAATCACCCCCTGACGCAGCAGGGCCTGATAGCAGTCGGTCGCCGGCCGGCCCAGGTCCAGGGTAAGGAAGTTGCCCACCGAAGGAATCCGCCCCAGGCCCAGCTGATCCAGCGCCGACTCTAGCTGCCTCAAACCCAAGTGGTTGACCTCGGCGCTGCGGGCGACAAAGCTCGGATCATCCAGGGCCGCTTCTGCCGCCGCCAGACCCATGCTGCCGACGTTGAAGGGATGGCGCACCCGACTGACCACCGCCAGCAGTTCGGGATTGGCAATACCATAGCCCACCCGCAGGCCGGCGAGACCATAGATCTTTGAGAAGGTACGCGTGACGATGAGATTGGGGAACTCCCCAAGCCAGCCGATGCCATTAGGAAAATCAGACTGTTGCACATATTCGGTGTAGGCCTCGTCGAGCACCACCACCACCTCGGCCGGCAGTGCGGCGATGAAGGCCTTGAGTTCGGGGGCATTGAGCCAGGTGCCGGTGGGGTTGTTGGGGTTGGCGATGAACAGCACCCGGGTATTCTCGTCCACCGCCGCCGCCAGGCTCTGCAGGTCGTGGCCGTAGGGCATATCCGGGTGATCCGCGGGCAAGGCTACCGCCGCTCGGCACTCGGCCCCGGAGGCCTGGGTATAAATGGGATACATGGCAAAGGCGTGCTGGGCAAACACCCCGTTACGACCTGGGCCGAGAAAGGCCCGCACCACCATGCTGATGACGTCACTGGAACCGGCGCCCAGCAGCACCTGATCGGCACTCACCCCATGCTCGGCCGCCAGACGCTGGCGCAGACGAAAGCCAATATCATCGGGATAGAGATGCAACTCCGCCGCCGCCCGCTGCGCCGCTTCCAGGGCCAGGGGGCTGGAGCCAAGGGGATTCTCGTTGGACGCCAGCTTGAGGCTGTTGCTGATGCCCAGCTCCCGTTCCAGCTCCTCAATCGGCTTACCGGGAATGTAGGGTTGCAGGGAACGCACCCCGGGGGTGGCCAGCGCGGCGAAATCGACAGTCATGGGATTGGCTTCCGCAGAAATAAAGCCGCGATTATCACGGATTAGCGCGGCAGCCGCCAGCCTTGGACTCAGCTATAGGACGCAGAGGGCGCAAAGGAGCGCAGAGAGCGCAGAGTGGAAAATCATCCCCCTCTCCCCGAAGGGGCGAAGGGCTTAACCGCCTAATTAACTCTGCGCACTCTGCGCTTCTCCGCGATCTCTGCGTCCTCCTGGGTTCTTAGGGATAGCGCAGCTGCTCGACGATTTCAAAACCCATGCTCGGCATCCAGCCCCAGGAGTAGCTTTGCAGGTTGCTCAGGGCGCGGCCGCGGGCCTCGGTGAAGGAGCGCATGCTGAAACCGCAGCCGTAACTGGTGCGATCGACATCGCGCCAGTTCTTGTAGGTGCTTTTCACCACCATGATGTAGCCGTAAGGATAGAGGGCCGTGGCCTGGGTGTGGCGAATGTCCACCTTCTTGTAATTTCTGTCGTAGCCTTTTTCCGCGAGGATGCGCTCCGCCTCTTCCACCGCCTCGGAGGGATGGCTTTTGCCGTACACCAGGGCGTAGTCGAGGGTGTTGCCCTGCCACTTGGCCATGACGCAGGCGGCACCGCCAATCTCTACATCCAGCTTTTGCGCCGGCGCATCCGCAGCCTGGGGGCTGGCCGCAGTAAACAGCATGAGGATTACCACAGCCTGTAGCTTGCCACCCGCAGCCAGAGCCCTAAGCCAACAGAGCAGGGGCCAGAAGGGACGCAGAGGGCGCAAACGACTGCACGGACGCAGGAGGTAGAACGAAGCAGGAGGCCCGAGTCGAGCAGCGCAAAGATCGCAGAGTTGAAAAAAGAAAGCACCTGAGAATAAAGACAGCAATCTCTGCGCTCTCTGCGCTTCTCCGCGATCTCTGCGTCCTAAAATCTTCGCCATTTTGTTCAGGATTCCACGGGCAAGGAACTAAGGCTCATAACCCGGCCTCAGCCAAAACAGCTGGTTATCGCCCTTTTGACTGACCTGGGCCTTCATCACCACCCGGCCGGGCCCGGTTTGCCAGTGGGCTACCTTGTCCGTCGGGCTTGCGACTGGATCCATCTGCGCCGGGCCATAAACCGCCGAAAGCTGTTGATGGAAGGCCTCATGGTAGGCCGCCTGATAGCTGAGCTTGATCATCTTCAGCCGACCGTCCTGCAGATAGAAGGTGATGTAACGGGCCGGCAGGCGGTTAAGGGAGGCGATATGGGCGTAGCAATTCTGGTTCAGCTCCGCCGCGCCGGGCTTGCCGTTGGCATCGCACTGGATGTCCAGCTTGGGATAGATCTGCTTGAGTTGGGGCAGGTCTTCGTTACCGCTGAGGGCGGCGAAATCCAGATTCATCGCCGGCTTACCCATGACCCGCAGCAGGGTGACATCGGCCCAGCGCTGGCCGGCCGGATCGGTCACAATCCAGATCACCGGCACCAGCAAGATAAAGGCGCCGAGCAGTTTCAGCGCGGTTTTCCAGGCAAACATCAGGCCTCCAATTCTTCCCAGCGGGCGTAGGCCGCGGCCAGCTCTGACTCCAGCGCGGCGATCTCGGTATTCAGTTGCGCGACCCTGGCAGCGCCGGTTTGATAGAGCCCAGGGTCAGCCAGCTGCTGTTGCAGCTGCTGCAGCTGCTGCTCAAGCTGTTCGATGCGCTGGGGCAGGAGCTCAAGGTCGCGCTGGTCCTTGTAGCTGAGTTTTTTGCGCGGCGGCTGAACAGCTGGCGGGGGTGCAGCTGGAGCAGATGCTACCGGCGCCTTGACCTTGGTCTTGGCATCGTTGCTCGGTGCCGGCCGCTGCGCCAGCCAATCGCT
>JADGBD010000307.1 GCA_015231665.1 Gammaproteobacteria bacterium | reverse complement strand
TATGCCCTCGCTGGCATAGGGCAAACAGCTGCTGCCATCGGCAGCCAGACGAAATTGAAACACCATCCCAGGCAAATGCGCGGTGACCTGCTGCAGCAGATCGCTAAGCGCCTGCAGCTCGGCCTCGGCCTTGGCGCGGGCGGTGACATCGGTGAGCAGGCAGTGGCTGCGGACAAAGCCCCCCTCCGCGTCGCGCTCAATGCGGCCATTCACTTTCAGCAGCAGGGTCTCGCCAGTGTCCTGCCGCCTCGCCTCGAACACCGGGCTGCTGACATAGCCCTCCCGCTTGAACGCGGCAAAGGTCACCCCCAGCAGTGGGCGCGAAGATTCCTGCATGACGTCGCCAAAGAAGCGGCCGATCACCGCCTCCCGCTCACAGCCAAACAGCTCCAGCCAGGCCTGGTTGACCTGGAGAAAGTTACCCGCCGCATCCAGCGACTGATAGGGCAAGGGCACCAGATCCAGCTGTTGCAGCAGATCGGTACTCTGGGAGTCTGGGGGCATCATGGCTTGGCCTCCTGTTCTATGGCGGGCAGATCAAACCAGAATTCGCTACCCTGCCCGGGCTGGCTGATGACACCGATCTGGCCATCCATGCGTTCGATCAAACGCTTGGATAGTGACAGGCCGATGCCCGCGCCCTCCACCTGCTTGGCGGTACTGCGCAGGCGGGAGAAGGGCTGAAACAGGCTGGCCTGATCCGCCAGGGCAATCCCCGGACCCGTATCGCGCAGGGATACATGCCAGCAGGCGGCGCGCCGGCTGATGCTGAGGCTGGCCTCACCCTGGTCAGTGTTGTACTTGACCGCGTTGGACAGCAGATTGAGCACCACCTGCTTGACGCGGATGCGGTCGGCCAGCACCCGCGCCGGCTCCTCAGGCTCAGTGAAACTCAGGCGGATGCCGCGCTTTTGCGCCTGCGGCTTGAGCAGGGCCAGGCACTCGCGCAGCAGCGGCGCCAGGGCCATGTCCTCCATCTCCAGTCCCAGATGGCCGGTTTCGATCTTGGCCAGGTCCACCAGATCGCTGATCAGCGCCAGCAGATGCCGACCGGCGCGCTCGATGGCGCTGAGCATTTCCGCCTGATCCGGGCTCGGTGGCTGGCTGCTGTCCCCCAGCATCACCTGGGAGAAGCCGAGAATGCTGTTGAGCGGCGTCTTCAGCTCATGGCTCATGTGCGCCAGGAACACGGTTTTCGCCTGGCTGGCGGCCTCGGCCTCGGCCTTGGCCACCATCAGCTGCGCCTGGATGTCCTTCAGCGGGGTGATGTCGGTCAGCACCGAGACATAGCGCAGCGGCGCGCCCTGATCGTCCAGTTGCGGGGTGATGGTGGATTCCACCCAGAAATGGCTGCCATCCTTGCGCCGGTTGCACAGCTCGCCCTGCCAGCTGCGGCCGCTGGTCAGGGTCTGCCAGAGGTCTTGGTAAAACTCGGGCGGATGCAGGCCTGACTTGAGAATGCGCTGGTTGGCGCCAAGCAGCTCGTTTTGCGCATAGCCGGAGACGCTGCAAAAGCGCGGGTTGACATAGAGGATGGTGCCATCCAGATCACTGATGCTGACGATGCTGTGGCGGTTGATGGCCATTTCGATGCGCTGCAGATGCTCGGCCACCCGCTGATACTCGTGGCGGCTGCGCTTGAGCATGCGCGCCCGCTTGGCCCGCGCCACCACCGCCGCCTGCAGCACCGCCAGATTGACCGGCTTGGTGAGAAAATCGTCCGCCCCCAGATCGAGCGCCTCCATTTGCCGCTGGATGTCGGTTTCGGAAGACAGAAACAGGATCGGCGTGTCCGCCAAGGCCTCGTCCTGGCGCAGCAGGGCCGCCAGCTCCAGGCCGTTGCAGCCGGGCATATAGACGTCGGTGACTATCACATCCGGGGCAAATTCGGCCACCAATGCCGGAGCTGCAAGGGGGTCATTGATCCCTCGCGTCTGCAGGCCGATTTTTTCCAGCGCGGCGCAGTAGAGGGCGGTCATGCTGCGGTCGTCATCCACAAAGAGCACGCGAAAGGGTGCAGTGGGCGTGCGCGCTGTCACCCCCTTGAGGATGGCAATCAGCTGCTCCCGGTCCACCGGCTTCTTCAGAAAGCGCGTGGCACCCAGGCGCACCGCCTGCAGCCGCGCCGCCACATCGTCGTTACTCGCCAGGGCAAACAGATGCGGCGGCGTTGCGCAGCGCTGGCGCAAGGCGGCAAAGCTGGCCTGGAACGCGCTATCGCGCAGGCAGAGGGACAGATCGGCGACGATCGCCGCTGGGGCATTCTTCTCGCTCAGTTGGTCCAGCGCCTGCATCGAGGCCAGCGGACTGGGCAAGAAGCCCGCCTGACTGAGAGCGGCCTCAAGCATGGCACAGACCGCCCGGCTCTCGATATACAGACCCACGCGGTCGTTGCCGCTGCTCTGCGAGGGGGCGATGGCGGGCACCAGGCGGCCAGTCGGCTCCAACCGGGCACGGGCGGGATCGGCGCCATGGAGATCGCTGTGCAGATTGTCCAGCAGGCGCTGTATCTGCCGCTGATCCCGGGCATCCATGCCCTGCTCCAGCAGCCCATCGAGAAAGCTGGCCAGGGAGCGAGCGGTTTGGTGGACATCCATCAGCCCCTGCTGCAAGGCGGCCTCGGCCAGGGCCAGCACCTGACTGGCCAGGGCCGAATTCAAGCGCTCATGCGGCTGGAAGACGGCAAACTGGGCACTGAGTTCCGCCAAACCCTGCGCAAGCTGGGCGCGATTGGATACAGCTGAGGAGGGTGAGTTGTCGGTTGGCTGGTTCATGATAAAAATAGGTTTTAAGTTTTAGGTTTTAGGTTTTAAGTGGACTATTCAAGCGATTAAGCACCTCGCCCCAGTTGTAGCCTGGATGAAGTGAAACGGAATCCGGGTTGGCCGTTGGGCAAGTGTTTGTATGCTGCACAGCGCCTCCCCGGATTTCGCTGCACAAGGATGTGCGAGTGTCCCGTGAGGCAGGATGCCGATAGGGACCGCTTCGCTGCATCCGGGCTACGAGGCATCACGACCCCGCGCTGGCTGAGCGGAG
>JADGBD010000306.1 GCA_015231665.1 Gammaproteobacteria bacterium | reverse complement strand
GTGATCGATCGCGGTCGGGTGGTGATGATCGTTGGCGTCGGTAACAAGGCCAGCGACTACAATGATCTCGACGTCCAGACCCTGGAACTGCTGGCCAACGAGATGTGGCAGATCGCCAATCGCACCCGTGATGAAAAGCAGTTGGCGCGCAACGAGCAGCGCCTGCGGACGATTTTCGATACCGCCTCGGACGGGATTCACATCACCGATCGCCAGGGCTGCCTGACCGAGGCCAGTCCCTCCTTCCTCAACATGATCGGCGCCACTGAAGCCGATTTCGGTCAACTGCACATCTGGGATTGGGACGTCCATCGCAGCCGGGAACTGATTGAGCAGGCACTGTCCGAGCTGCTGGCCTCTTCCGGGCCGGTGCGCTTCGAGAGCAAGCATCGGCACCGGGATGGTCACGAATTCTGGGTTGAGCTGGTCTGTCAGTCCTTTGATGACGGTGGCGAGCGCTTCCTCTACGCCACCGCGCGCGACATCACCGAGGCCAAACAGGCGGAAGAGGCCCTGCAGAAGGGCCGCCAGCAGCTGGATAACTTCTTTGAGTTGCGCACCAGTCTGCACATGCTGGCGCGCATCGACGGCAGCATCGTCCGCGTCAATGGCGCTTGGGAAGACATGCTCGGCTATGGCCAGGAACAGCTGGTGGAGCGCAACTTCCTTGATCTGGTGCATCCGGACGATCAGGCCAGCACCCTGGCGGAAATGGGCCATCTCGCCGAGGGGCAGACGACCTTCTCTTTCGAGAACCGCTACCGCAATCGCGACGGCGGCTACCGCCTGCTCGAATGGTCTGCGGTTTACTGGGAGGCGGATGGCCTGATCTATGCCAGCGCCAACGACATCAGCGAGCGCAAGGCCAACCAGCAGCAGCTGGAAGCCCTGGTGGAAGAGCGCACTCAGGCCCTGGTTGAGGCCCAGCGCCGGGCAGAGGCGGCAAGCCAGGCCAAGAGCGCCTTCCTCGCCAACATGAGCCATGAAATCCGCACGCCGATGAATGCCATCATCGGCCTGATCCAGCTGATGAAGCGCGCCAGCCTGACCGAGCGCCAAGCCGAGCGGCTGGACAAGATCACCGCCTCATCCCATCACCTGCTGACCATCATCAACGACATCCTCGACATCTCCAAGATCGAGGCCGGCAAGATGCAGCTGGAGCAGGAGAACTTCCACCTCAGCGCCATTTTCAACCACATCCAGTCGATCCTGCGGGATCAGGCCGAGGCCAAGGGCCTGGACATCAGCATCGACAGCGACGATGTACCGCCCTGGTTGCAGGGCGATGCCACGCGCATCCGTCAGGCCCTGCTCAACTTCACCAGCAACGCCGTCAAGTTCACCGAGGAAGGCAGCATCGCCCTGCGCAGCCGCCTGCTGGAGGAGAAAGACGGCGCCCTGCTGGTGCGTTTCGAGGTGCAGGATACCGGCATCGGCATCGCTCCCGACAAGTTCGAAGGCGTGTTTAACGCCTTCGAGCAGGAAGATGTCTCCACCACGCGCAAGTACGGCGGCACTGGTCTGGGTCTGGCCATTACCCGCCGCCTGGCCCAGCTCATGGGTGGCAGTGCCGGGGTCGAGAGCGAGCAGGGCCGCGGCAGCACCTTCTGGTTTACTGCCTGGCTCAGCCGCGGTCACGGCGTCCTGCCCGAGGAGGACATCAGCGGCCGGGATGCCGAACGCCAGCTGCGCCAGCTCTGCTCCGGCGCCCGCCTGCTGCTGGTGGAAGACAACGAAATCAATCAGGAAGTGGCGGTGGAACTGCTCAGCGCCGTGGGCATGGCGGTGGATACCGCCAACAATGGCCTGGAGGCGCTGCAACGGCTGCAGCAGCAGGAATACGACCTGATTCTGATGGATATCCAGATGCCGGAAATGGACGGGCTCGAAGCCACCCGCGCCATTCGCCAGATGGCCGAGTTTGCCCAGCTGCCGATCCTGGCGATGACCGCCAATATCTTCGAGGAAGACCGCGAGGCCGCCCGCCAGGCCGGGATGAACGACTTCATCGCCAAGCCGGTGGAATCCCTCGCCCTCTACAGCACCCTGCTGCACTGGCTGCCCCAGCGCCAGGCCCCGGCCGATCCGGCCCTCGGTGACCCGCAGTCCAGCGCGGCCAAGGCCAAGGACGAGCGCGAGATCCTCGCCCAGCTAAAGGCCATTGCCGGCCTGGACGTTGACATCGGTCTGCACTTTGTCCCCGGTGATGCACGCAATTACCTCAAGCTGCTGCGCCGGTTCGAGCGCCGCCACGCCAACGACATGGAGCAACTGCGCCAGCAGCTGCAAGCCGGCGAGGCCCTGGATGCGGTGCGCACCGCCCACAGCCTCAAGGGCGCCTCGGCCACCCTGGGCCTGGTGCGGATTCAGCAGGCGAGCAAGCTGCTGGAGGCCCAACTGAAAGCCAGCACTGGCTCCAAAAGCGGCAGTAACAGCGGCGCAAGCCTGCAGGCGGATGAACTGCTGATCGAACAGATCAGCCAAGGCCTGAGGGAACTCAACCAGGGCCTGGCAGCCATCGCCGAGGATCAAGCGCCCGCCCCCGGCGAGCAGTGCACCCCGGCGGAAATCGCCCAGGCACAGGCGGCCCTCAAACAGCTGGCCGAGCTATTGAGCGTTGACGACGGCGCCTCCGGCGAGGCCTTCGCCAACGCCGAACAGCTGCTGCAACGGGTCTACGGCGAGCGCACCCAGCGCCTCGGCCAAGCCATCTCCGTCTACGACTTCGCCACCGCTCTGCAGGTCATAGAAGAAATCAACCGCGGCAATTGAGGCGAAAACAGGGACGCGGAGGACGCAGAGGACGCAGAGGACGCAGAGGACGCAGAGAAGCGCAGAGATCGCAGAGTTAAGATGGGTAGCCTGGATGCAGCGCAGCGGAATCCAGGATTGGTATGCAGCAGATTGGTGCATAAATGGGGGAGAGGGGCTTAATGGCCCGAGCAGTTAGCGCTAAGTTTAAAAAATGCGTTTCTGTCAGAGTAGAAAAACCTCAACCCTCTGCGTCCTCCGCGCTTCTCAGCGATCTCCGCGTC
>JADGBD010000305.1 GCA_015231665.1 Gammaproteobacteria bacterium | reverse complement strand
CGAGTTCACAACCGCAGCAAACGCCGCCATTGGCGGATGAGGAGTACGCCGGCCAGGCCCAAACCCAGCATTGCACCCAGTAGGGCGAGACCGAAGGGCTGATCCGGTCGGGGCAGAAACAGCACATTCAGCTGCCCCAGACCCAGGGCGGAGAGCAGGCTGGGAACTATGCCATAGAGCACCAGCAGGTAGATCATCGCCGTTGACTCGCTGCGGCGGGACTCGGCAGACAGGCCAAGGATGAGAAAAATGGCTAGGTCGCGCAGCAAAAAGAGCAACAGCAACAACGCGGTGGTGCCCAGGGGATAGGCGAATTCGGCGATAAAGAACAGGCCGATGCCGGGCACAAATTGCAGCCCCAGGGCAGCCAAAACCAGGCCGCTGAGCCATGCAGGCACCCTGGTCAGGGCCCGAGACAGCTGGCCATCCCTCAAGCCGTGCAGCAGGCCACGCAACTGCACCGGGTCCTTGGGCTCGACAAACACCGCCACATAGGTGGCCAGCAACCAGCAGACAAAGGCGCTCGCCAGCCAATGGGTCGGGCTGGAACTGGTGAGACCACCGACATAGGCCGCGAAAAATCCGAGAAAACCCAGCCAGATCCAGGGCCGGGCGGAGTAGCTGAGCTCACGACGCATCACCCGATAGGCGCCGATCAGGCTCCACAGCCAGAAACACAGGGTCGAAAGCAGGGCGAAATCCAGCATCTCCAGCTGCCAGCCATACCAGCTGATGCGCTGATCATCCATCTCCGCCAGGTTGCCCATGCTCATCAGCACCGCCAGCAGCACCAGCAGATAGAGACTGCCCCTGACCCGCGAATTTTCCAGGGAGCGGCTGCGCACATAGAGCAAACTCAGAAGGAAGCCAAAGCCCTGAGCGAACAGGGCGCCCAGCAGGGCGAGCACAAACCATTGCCAATCGGAGCGATCTGCTCCACCCACCTGCAAAGCCACAGCGGCCATCCCCAGACAGATGAGACCGCCGTACCAGGCAAAGGCAGTGCTGCCGAAGAGCTTGCCCCAGGTCATCGCCCAGGGATTGAGACCGGACATGCGCTGCCAGTCCCAGGTGCGCCCGGCGACTTCTTCGAAAACCGCGCCAGTGGCCTGCTTGGTACCCCAGATGCCGGCAAAAAAGACAAACCAGATCAGGGCCAGATAGGCAATCTCGACGCTGAGGACAAAATCACTCAGCGACAAGGTCAGAAACAACATCAATCCCAACACCAGCGGCGCCGAAAACAGGCGCTGGGGTGTCATCTCCAGCCACAGATTGCGCTCGAATTCCGGATTCATCTCGCCTCTCCCCGGCCCTGGCGCATGCGCTCCACATAGACCGCCTGCAGATCCCGCTCCACCGGGGCAAAAGTCGCCACCGCCAGCCCCTCGGCAAGCAGGCGAGCGAGCAGGGCCGCACGCGCCTCGGCATCACCGGCAAAGCCGAAGCTGGCCTGCTGCTCACTGGCCTGCAGCCGGCTGACCCCCGCCTGCTCTTGCAGCAGGGCAGCCAAGCGCGAGTCGGCGCGGGCCAAGTCGATGCGAATCTGGCTATCCGCGCCCTGCTCGCGCAGACCATGGTGATCGATGATGCGGCCAGCATCGATGATCAGCACATTGTCGGCGTAATCCTCCAGCTCGGCGAGAATATGCGAGGACACCATCAGGGTCATCCCCTGTGCCTGCAGGGCGAGAAACAGCTCGCTCAGCGCAATCCGTGCCTCAGGATCAAGCCCTGAGGCCGGCTCGTCGAGCAACAGCACCCTCGGCTCGTGGATGATCGCCAGGCCAATCGCCAGGCGCTGGCGCAGACCGCGGGAAAGCTCGCCGGCCGGGGTATCCAGGTAGGCTTCAAGACCCAGGCGTTGCGCCGTGGGCTCCACCCGCTGGCTATCAACCCCATGGGTGCGACAGCCATGCTGGAGCGAGCGGCGCACGCTCAGGGCATCGTAAAGACCAAAGAAATCGGATAGATAGCCGAGGGATTGATGGACCCGGCGGGGCTGCTCGGCGGTATCGAAACCGTTGATACTGACACGTCCGGAGTAGGGCCGATAGAGCGCTGCCAGACAGCGCAGCAGGGTGCTTTTGCCAGCCCCATTGGGGCCCACCAGAGCCGTAATGCTGCCGGGATTGATATGAAAATCCACCGCATGCAGGGCGCGCCGGGCGGGATAATCGAAGACCAGTTGCTCGACGTCAATCATAGGGGTTGGCATAAGAACTGGCATCTCGACTGGGCCAGAGCGATGCAAACGGGGCCTTCCCTGCCCCGCTGGATTGGCTTAGCGAGAAATTGCAACGGGGAAATCCGGCATGACCTGGGGAATTTCCGTCATCGGATGCTGGCGACCGCCGGTCAACTCCTTCACTCGGGTGGTAATGTAGAGATCCAACTCCTTGAGATCAATCCGGTTATCGCCGTTGTAATTGGCCTTCATCTCCTCCATGCCCTCGATCAGTGCCTTGGTGAAGGCACCGTGGCCCCACTCGGCATTCTCCACGCTGGACTCACGCCCGGTAGCGGCGGACATCACCACCACCCCGCCCTCGACCTTGCGCAGATCGCGCAGGGCATCGGTGATGTCGCTGGCATCCCGGGTCACCCCCCGCTTGCCGGTGATGCTGCCGGAGTGGCAGGTATCCGCCATCAGCCAGCGGGTACCGGGCAGGCGCTCCAAGGTATCCTGGAACTCGTACCACTTGACCCCGGTACGGCGCAGGCTGTCCAGATCGGTATCGTGGGGCATGAAGTAGTACTGACCACCACCGTCCTTGATACCGTGACCGGCGACAAAAATCACCGCCACATCGCGCTGGGTGGACTCACGGATCAGCCATTCCAGGCCATCGAGGATGTTGTCGCGATCCGCCAGGCTGTTGGTCAGCAGGCGGGTCTCGACCCGCTCATACAGCTTGCCCTGCTGGGACTTGAAGGCGCGGGCCACGGCCTCGGCATCCTCGTCGGCCAAGTTCAGGTTATAGCCCTTGTCGGAATACTTGGAGACGCCGGTGGAGCGGATGTAGAGATTCGGCGTGGCACC
>JADGBD010000021.1 GCA_015231665.1 Gammaproteobacteria bacterium | reverse complement strand
TCAGCAGGGCCAGGGCCAGGCGCAGGCGCGCCAGCGGCGTGCGTAGATCGTGGGAGATGCCGGCGAGCAGGGTGGTGCGGGCGCTGAGCAGCTCCTGTACCTGGCGCGCCATCTGATTGAAGTGGCGCGCCAGGGTGGCCAGCTCGCGCGGGCCGGACTCCGCCAGCAGTTCCGGCGTTTCGCCCTGGCCGACCCGATTAAGCGCCTGCTCCAGCCGTGCCAGAGGCCGGGTGATACGCCGCGCCAGCCACAGGGCCACCAAACCCGCCAGGAGCAGGCCGTTGACCAGGCTGAAGACCAGCATTTGCAGTGGATGGGTGCCGACGCGGCTGGCGGGAAAGCCCACCACCAGGCTGGCCTCGCCGGAGGGCAGGGCGGTCCAGAACCAGGCCTCGTCCTGCTCCAGGCTCTGGATCAGCGGTCGCGGGGCGCCGGTCTTATCCGCCAGGGCCTTGGCCAGGGCCTGGATATAGATGCCGTGCCAGCCGGTTTCATGGGCCTCGGGCAGGCGCGAGCGCAGGCGCAGCTGATGGGTGGCGGCCAGTTCGATCTGAAAATCCAGCCGCGTCTCCGGCGGCAGCTCGCTGTAGGTCTGCGCCGAGAGCAGCATCAGACCGGCCAAGTCCTCGCTGGCGCGTCGGGCCATGGGGGCCATCACCAGGGCGATCATGGCCGCCGCCGTAATCAGCTCAAACAGGATGAAAGCCAGGACCAGCGACCAGGCATTCTGTCGCGCCAGGCTCGGCGGTCGCTGCATGCGGCTCACAGGCTATCGCCATGGGGGTTGAACAGATAGCCCTCGCCACGGATGGTGCGGATGTAGGTGGGTGTCGCCGGATCGGGCTCGATCTTGCGGCGCAGGCGGGTGACGCGGATATCGATGCTGCGGTCAAAGGGATTGCGCTCGAAGCCCTTGAGGGCGTCAATCAGGGCATCCCGCGACAGCACCCGGTTGGGCCGCTCGATAAACAGCCGCAACAGATCGAACTCGGCGCTGGTCAGGGCGATCTCCAGACCGTCCCGCAGCAGGCGATGGGCCTGCAGATCGAGCAGGAAGGGGCCGAATCCCGGCTGGCTGGGGCTTTCGGCGATCTCAGGGGATGAAGGACGGGAGCGGCGCAGCAGGGCGCGCAGGCGTGCGAGCAGTTCACGCGGGTTGAAGGGCTTGGCCAGATAGTCATCGGCGCCCACCTCCAGGCCGATGATGCGGTCGATCTCCTCGCCACGGGCGGAGAGCATGAGGATCGGCAGCTCGGCCAGTTCCGGGCAGTGGCGCACCCAGCGGGCCAGGCTCAGGCCGTCTTCGCCGGGCAGCATCAGGTCCAGCACCAGTGCATCGGGCCGTTGCTGCAGGGCCTGCCGCATGGCATTGCCCTCGGCCACAGCGGTGACCTTGAAGCCGTTGCCACTGAGGTATTCCGCCAGCAGCTGACAAAGTCCGGGGTCGTCATCGACAACCAAGATATGCGGGGGAATAGGCGGGGTATGATCGGGATTCATGCTGTTGAGTTTACCCCCGTACCGGCCGCGCCGGAACGGTGGAAACATTCAGAAACACAGTGAAACCCTTTGTTGCACCCGCGACATTCGCAAGATACAGCGGCGCTGCAGAATGCACCTAGCGATTCACCAGTCAGGTATCCCAACTATGTCGCCATCTCGTTCGGTTCTGATCGCTTTGCTGGCACTGTCGCTGACAGAACTGGCAGGGCTGGCAGGATCGGCCCGGGCAGCAGAGCCGCTGAACCTGCATTTCGTTCCCGAGCTGGCTTGGCCACAGGTCAACAGCCAGGCCGAATCGGCAACGTTTGGCAAGGGGGCGACCAATGGGGTGGGCAGAAGCATGCAGCTGCCGCGATTGGATGCTGGTATGGACAGTGGCCAGCAGGGGCAGAGGCGCGATCGCATGCCCTACGGCAGTGGCTACGAGGCGCGGCAGAAGATGCGTTCAGGCCAAGGCTCAATGGGCCAAGGTGGCATGGGCGGCGGCCGTGGGGCCGGGCGGGGTCGGTAACATCATTCATATTACATTCAATTTGGAGACGTACAGCATGAAACAAACCAACCTGATAGACGTACCAAGCCTGGGCGGCGAGGGGCCGCAGCGCAGCCGGGATCAGTCCGGTGGCTGGTCCACCGCAGTGCCATCAAGTTACTGAGGTTGAGCAACCGGAGGTCTCGGCTAACCCAGCTGGCCTCTATGAGCTATCTACAGTTAATTTACAAATCGGTTTATTAAACTTCTAAAGAGAACAAAGACATGAAAAATCAATTTGGCAAAATAATGAATCCGGCCATGGGAAATCGGGCTAGCGAAGCCTCGGCCAAGGCCTTTGCCGGTGGTGGTCGCGGTCAGGACAAGGCGGCACAACCACTGGAGCTCAGCCCGGCCGAAACCGACTCCTTGCTATTCATGATTGAGGAAGAAAAACTGGCAGGTGACCTCTATCAGGCCTTCTACGCGCAGACCGGCCTGGAGATATTTGGTCGTATCGCCCAGTCGGAAGATCGGCACTACAACGCCCTGATCCGTCAGGCCGAGCGTGCCGATCTGAACCTGGAGGCCCTGCAGGCCTTGGGTGAGGGTGAGTTTGTTAATACTGATCTGCAACTGCTCTACAACCAGATGCTGGCCGAGGGCAGTATCTCGGCAGAGGCGGCGCTGGCGGTAGGTCAGGCGATTGAGCAGGCCGATATCGCCGACCTGCAAGGCTCACTGGAGAGTTTGCAGAGCCCGGCTCTGATCGGTGTTTACAGCCGCCTACTGGCCGGTTCAGAAAACCACCTGAGCGCCTTTGATAGCTGGCTGGTAGCTTAGCCGCGGAAAGAAGACATCATCCCATCTTGCTGCGCCCTCGGTCCCTTCACTGCGTTGCCTGAAGGGATGCATAGGCTGGCTGTGCGCGCCTCCAGGCGCCTTGTGGACGAACCGATGACTGCGCAATCTTGGGATGATTTATTTCTTCCGCGGCCCTTAGCCTTTAGCGGCTGCAGGGGCAGGGCAGCTGATGCTGACCTTGGCCTCGGCTCGGCTGCGGCTGAGTTGTTTGACCAGGTCTTTTAGCAGATGGGTTTGGATGTCAAAGCCGGTGCGGCTGCCGTCGGCGTTGATCAGGATCACCTGCTGCCACTCATCCTGGTTGTGGCTGCGGCTGCAGCTGAGCAGGTGCAGATCAAAGCCCACCCGTTGGATCACCGAAGCGTTGGTGCGGTAGGGCAGAAAGAATTCCACCCGCTGCCAGTCACCGGGCCAGACGCGGGTCAGGTCGAGGGTTGCATCAGCCGCGCCCTGCTCGGTGCTTGCTCCGGCATTGGCACAGACCTGTTGCTGGGCCTGCTGCAGGGCCAGGTGGTTAGGGTGGCTGGCCATGCTGGGATAGTCGCAGATGAAGGGCCAGGGTGGCGCCGAGTTCAGCCCCACCAGGGGTAACCAGAGGAAGATGAGGGCAAAGGGAATGAGGATCACAGTCCCCAGGCTAATGCGCATCTGCATGATCCTTAGCTGGATGGCGGGGGAGGTGGGTTGGGGGAGTTGGGGGTGATTGCCACCTCATCGCCGGCATCCAGGCGGGTGAAGGGCTCGGCAAACTGGCGATTGACGGTGACGCGCACCCGATCGTCCTCCAGCAGATAGCCGCGATCGCGCCATTTGACCCGCAGCCATTTGAGCAGGCCGGTGACATCTTGCACCGAGCTGGGCACTTGCAGCTGTTCCTGTTCCTTGCGCAGCATCTTTGCCAGGTAGGCGAAGTAGAGCACCTGGATGTCCCGCGCCTGGTTGGCGTTTTCCGCGGTACTGCCGCGCTCATAGCCGATGGCCTTGAGGCGGGCGAGGTAGTTCTGCCAGTTGCGCTCGTAGTTCTGTCCCAGCTCGTAGAGGGTTTCCCAGGAGTAGATGCCGGTGTCGTGGCCATCGTCGAAGCTGATGCGCACGGCGTAGTTGCCCTGGGGCTCGATGCGCTCGATGTTGACCTCCTCCTTGCCGGTGATGGGCGTGTTGCTGGTCTTGACCTCGGCGGCGTGGGAATTGACCCGCAGATACTCGCAGGGCAGTTCAAAGCGGCTGCCGTCGTCAAAGCTGATGACCAGCAGGCGGGATTTGCGGTGCAGATTGATTTCGGTGGGCAGGTGTTGATTGGGTTTCATGCTGGCTTATCCGGTGATGTTGGGCTGACGCATCTTTGGTTGTGTTCCATGACCTCGATGAACTTGTTCACGGCGGTTTTGAAGCGTTGGAAGTCGATTTCGTTCAGGGTTCGACCGTTGTTGTCGGCATAAAACAGCCCCCGCACCTTCCCATTGCAGAATAGCGGCATCATCAGGCTGTCCTGCTGCGCCCAATCGCCGGCATCTTGAGGAATCAGAGACCTATATTTGTCCCGGTTGCTGGAGTTCAACCAGAAACTGCTGGGTTTTTGCATCAGGGCGAAGAAGATGGTGCCGCGCAGGGGGTGACTGAAGGCCTTGAGCGGATCGGGGTTGACCCCGACCACCCGGCTGGCGACGAGTTGTTGCTGCTCATCGAGGGCGGCGTACATGCAGCGGGCCAGATCGGCCTTGCGGTGGAGGAAGTTGAGCAACTGCGAGATCTGCTTACTGAAGGGGTCGAAGTCGACGGCGGCTCGGTTTTGCCCTTGGCCGACCTCAGCCGGTGCTGGCGCAGCCTCGGCCGCCTCAGGCTGAAGCGCTGCTGCTGGCTTGGGCTTGGCAACAGGCGCTGACGGGGTCGGTTTGGGGGTGGCCTCGGCAAAAGTCTCGGCAGCGGGTTCGGGCGCAGTTTTGGGCGTTGACTTGATGGGCGCGGGCCGGGTTGCGCTGCGAGGGGCGAGCCTGACGGGCAGATCGGGAATGAAGGGCAGGTGATGGATCGCCATGGGCAGGCCGGTGAAGGCCGCCTCGCGGGCGATCTCGGCGGCCTGCTGATGCACCATCGCCAGCAGCGGATCGGCTTTTTTGTTGAGAAATTCCTGAATCAGCTCCAGCAGCAGGTCGGATTTGGGATTGATCCAGCTGGTATCAATGGTGCGGGCAAAGTTGGTGGCGAGAACCACGCACAGTGGCCGCGGCTCATAGACGTTGTAGGTGAGGGATTGCACCGTCAGCGGCGGCAGCGACCAGTATTCCGCCAGGCGCCGACTGAGGCGATTGAGGGTGGTGCCGAGCACCTGCAGGGCGGCGTCATCGGTGGTGCTGCCGCTGGCGCGCAGCTGATTGATCGCGATCATCTGCTCCGGCGCGTTGGTCCAGAGGGCCATTTCGCCGCATTCGTCCATCAGGGCCGCCAGGGAGATGGCATCGGGATGGCTCAGTTTCTTTAGCTCGGCCCAGCGGCGGGCAAAGTGGGCGGACTGGATCGCCCGGCTGTAGCACAGGCGCAGGCCGGGGATGGCCTCCTCGGCCAGGCGCTCGATGCTGGGCATGCGCAGGCAGGCCATCTGCAGGGGCTCGAGACCGAGCATGGCCACCGCATGGCTCAGGCCTTCGATGGGCACCTTGGGCGGTTCCGGCAGGCGGCGCAGGCTGCGGAAGAGCTCGATCGCCATGCCGGGGGCAAAGCGCAGGATCTCGGCAAAGTCCTGGTGAGAGGCAAAGGCGCGGTTGAGGGTTTGCTGGATTCTCAAGGCCGTGGCTGCCTGGGTGGGCAGGGGGCGGTCTTTGAGAAAATCAAACCAGGTGTCTAGGGCTTTCGCCATGATCAGTGCTTTTTGTTCGGCTGGGTCAAGGGGGTGATTGTACGACAATGGACCTGTCTGTCCCCGGGTTCAGGTGATAGAATTCCGCCACTTTTTGTGTTCTATCGTTGAGGGTTGTATGGCGGGCCATAGTAAATGGGCAAACATCAAGCACAAGAAAGCTGCGGTCGATAGACAGCGCGGCAAGACCTGGACCAAGCTGATCCGTGAGGTGACGGTGGCTGCACGGGAGGGCGGCGGTGATATCTCCGCCAACCCGCGGCTGCGGCTGGCGGTGGACAAGGCCTTTGGCGCCAACATGCCCAAGGACACCATCGAACGCGCGATCAAACGTGGCTCCGGTGCTGATGAGCTGGAGAACTACGATGAAATTCGCTATGAGGGCTACGGCCCCGGCGGCGTGGCAGTGATGGTGGATTGCATGAGCGATAACCGTAACCGCACCGCCTCTGAGGTGCGCCACGCCTTTAGCAAGAGCGGCGGCAACCTGGGTACCGACGGCTCGGTGGCCTATATGTTCAAGAAGACCGGGGTGATCAGCTTCGAGCCCGGCACCGACGAGGATGCGGTGATGGACGTCGCCCTCGAAGCTGGCGCCGAGGACGTGGTCAACAACGATGACGGTTCCTTCGATGTGCTGGTCAATGCCGATGACTTCATGGCAGTCAAGGACGCCCTGGAGGCTGCCGGCCTGGCGCCGGCCCTGGCGGAGGTGACCATGCGTCCGGATACCCTGACCGCCCTGGACGTGGAAACGGCGGAAAAGGTGATGCGCATGATCGAGCGCCTGGAAGACCTTGACGATGTGCAGGAGGTCTATACCAACGCCGACATCCCGGAAGAGGTGATGGAGGCGTTGGCTTGAAGAACGGGCCAGCGGCCAGCCTGCAGCGGCCAGCGGTCAGCTTGAGCGGGCTTTTGTCACCTTCTTATCCTTTGCGTTCTTTGCGTTTCCTTTGCGTTCTTTGCGATCCGCTTATGTGCTTCCGGCTTCGCCGGGTTGGGTTGATGCCATGCGCCGCATTCTCGGCATAGACCCCGGCTCCCGGGTTACCGGCTTTGCCGTGATCGATAGCGACGGGCGCCAGTCCAATCATATTGACAGCGGCTGCATTCGGCTGGATACCCAGGTTTCGGTGCCGCAGCGGCTGGGCGATCTGTATCAGGAAGTCGCTGCCATCGTCGAGCGGCACAAACCCAGCGAGCTGGCGATAGAGCAGGTGTTTCTGGCGAAGAACGCCGACTCGGCGCTAAAGCTGGGGCAGGCGCGGGGCGCCGCCATTTGCGCTGCGGTGACCCGGGGGCTGGCGGTGTTCGAATACTCGGCGCGGATGGTCAAGCAGGCGGTGGTGGGCACGGGTGCGGCGGATAAACAGCAGGTACAACACATGGTGCGTTTGATCCTCAAACTCAGTCAGGCCCCGACGGCAGACCAGGCCGATGCCCTGGCCATCGCCCTGGCTCATGCCCACAGCTTTCAGCTCAACGGCCAGTTGCTGGCGGCGGCTGGGCGATGATCGGCCGGCTCAGCGGCATCATTGCCGAGAAGCAGCCACCGGCGCTGCTGCTGGATGTCAACGGCGTCGGCTACGAGCTGGAGGCGCCCATGTCCACCTTCTATCAGCTGCCGGCGGTGGGGGAAAAGGTCAGCCTGTTCACCCACCTGACGGTGCGCGAAGATGCCCACCTGCTCTACGGCTTCTACCGCGACGCCGACCGCCAGCTGTTCCGCGCCCTGCTCAAGGTCAGCGGCGTCGGTGCCAAGATGGCCCTGGCGATTCTCTCCAGCATGAGCAGCAGCGACTTCTCCAGCTGCATCCAGTCCGGCGATACGGCGTCCCTGGTGCGGGTGCCGGGCATCGGCAAGAAGACCGCCGAGCGCCTGATCATCGAGATGCGTGACCGCCTGACCAAGTTGGGTGATGGCGGTACGGTCAGCTTTGATCCAATCAACCTGGGCGCGCGCCCGGACACGCCGGTATCGGACGCCATCAGCGCCCTGACCGCCTTGGGCTATAAGCCCCAGGATGCCCAGCGCATGGTCAAGGGGGTGGAGCAGGAGGGCATGAGCAGCGAGGAGCTGATCCGCGCCGCTCTCAAGGGAGCGGCCAGCTAAATGGAAGAGCGCCTCATCGACGGCGAGCTGATTGCCGATGACAGCGCTATCGATCAGGTGCTGCGCCCCAAGCGACTGATCGATTACGTCGGCCAGCCGGTGGTGCGCGAGCAGCTGGAGGTGTTCATCAGCGCTGCCCGGGGCCGCGCCGAAGCGCTGGACCATGTGCTCATCTTTGGCCCGCCGGGGCTGGGCAAGACCACTCTGTCGCACATCATCGCCAACGAGATGGGCGTTAACCTGCGCCAGACCTCAGGCCCGGTGCTGGAAAAGCCCGGCGATCTGGCCGCCCTGCTGACCAATCTGGAGGCGCGGGACCTGCTCTTCATCGACGAAATCCATCGCCTCAGCCCGGTGGTGGAAGAGGTGCTCTATCCGGCGATGGAGGACTTTCAGCTCGACATTATGATCGGCGAGGGGCCGGCGGCGCGCTCCATCAAGCTGGACCTGCCGCCCTTCACCCTGGTGGGCGCCACCACCCGTGCCGGCCTGCTCACCTCGCCGCTGCGTGACCGCTTCGGCATTGTCCAGAGGCTGGAGTATTACAACCACGCCGATCTGGCGCACATCGTCAGCCGTACCTCGGGGATTCTGAATATCCGCATCGACCCCGCCGGGGCGATGGAGATTGCGCGGCGCTCACGCGGCACGCCGCGTATCGCCAACCGTCTGCTACGGCGGGTGCGTGACTACGCCCAGGTCAAGGCCGAGGGTTTCATCGACGTCGAGGTGGCCGACCGCGCCCTGAGCATGATCGATGTGGATCGCAGCGGCTTTGACTACATGGACCGCAAGCTGCTGGAGGCGGTGATTCACAAATTCGACGGCGGCCCGGTGGGTGTGGATAATCTCGCCGCCGCCATCGGTGAGGAGCGCGGCACCATCGAGGACGTGCTCGAACCCTACCTGATCCAACAGGGTTTTCTCATGCGCACGCCCCGTGGTCGAGTGGCCACCAAGACCGCCTACATCCACTTCGGCCTGCCCCTGCCGGAGGCGCAGCAACCGGCCCATGCCGATCTGTTTGCTGGCACCCATGGCTGAGGCTGCGGAATTCCTTTGGTCGGTGAGGGTCTATTACGAGGACACCGATGCCGGTGGTGTGGTCTATCACAGCAACTACCTGAATTTCATGGAAAGAGCACGCACCGAATGGCTGCGCGCGCTGGGTTTTGAGCAGCATCTGCTGCGCCAGGAGTTGGGGGTAGTATTCGCCGTTAGCTCATTGCAGATACAATTTATCCGCCCGGCGCGGTTTGATGATGCACTCTTGGTCGGCAGTCGTCTCGCCCAATCGGGCCGCGCCAGCCTGGTGTTTGCCCAGGAAGTGCGCCGGGATGCCGAGGTGCTGTGTCGGGCCGAGGTGCGGGTGGCCTCGCTGGATGTCAACAAATTCAAGCCTGTGGCCATTCCGCAGGCGATTCTTCAGGCAATTACCTAGACGTTTCTCATTAGGGTTGAAACATGCAGACTGAGCTTTCATTTGTGCATCTGATCATGGGCGCTAGCCCGGTGGTGCAGTTGGTGATGTTGACCCTGGTGCTGGCCTCCGTGGTCAGCTGGACCATGATTTTCGATCGCACCAAGACCCTGCGCCAGGCCCGGCTGGAGGCGGATGATTTTGAAGATCGATTCTGGGGCGGCCGCGAGCTGTCCGAGCTCTACCGTGAGGTCAGCCGCAAGGATGCCCATGCGCGGGGCTTGGCGATTATTTTTCGCGAGGGATTTCGCGAATTCGCCAAACAGAAGGAACACAAGGGCATAGCCCCAATGGCGGTGGTGGAAGGCGCGCGCCGGGCGATGCAGGTGACCCTGACCCGGGAGATGGACCGGCTCGAAACCCACCTATCCTTTCTTGCCACGGTCGGCTCCATCAGCCCCTACATCGGCCTGTTCGGTACTGTCTGGGGCATCATGAATTCCTTTCAGGCCTTGGGCAGCGTCAAGCAAGCCACCCTGGCGCTGGTGGCCCCCGGCATCGCCGAGGCCCTGATCGCCACCGCTATCGGCCTGTTCGCCGCCATCCCGGCGGTGGTTGCTTACAACCGCTTCGCCAACGACGTCGAGCGCCTGGAAAACCATTACGAGGGCTTTGTCGATGAGTTCACCACCATCCTCCAGCGCCAGGCCCATGTGGTTTGAGCGTCGGGAACTGGGGCAAGACAGCCTTTATGTGCAGCTGGGCTGGCCGCTGACTGCTGGCAGCTGACAGCTGAGAACCCATTTGCGTTTATTCGCGTTCATTTGCGGACCCAAAATCCAAATCAGGCCTCACCATGTCGCGTAGAAAAAACAGCCGCAAGCCCATGTCGCAGATCAACGTCGTGCCCTATATCGACGTCATGCTGGTGCTGCTGATCATTTTCATGATCACCGCGCCTCTGGTCACCCAGGGGGTTGCGGTGGAATTGCCCCAGGCCGATGCCGAGCTGATGCAGCAGGATGATGTGGAGCCGCTGATTGTCACCGTCGATCGCCAGGGGCTGCTCTATGTCAATGTGGGCGAGGGCAAGGAGACACCGGTGGCTGCCGATGAGGTGCAGATGCGGGTGGCGGCAGTGCTGCGCAACCAGCCCAAGACGCCGGTGATGGTGCGGGGTGATCGACAGGTGGAGTACGGCAGCGTGGTGGAGGCGATGGTGTTGCTGCAGGCGGCCGGCGCGCCCAGCGTGGGTCTGATCACCGAGACCCCGGAATAGCCATGCTGGAGCTGTTCAAGCGCAGCCCCAAGGCCTTTGCTCTGGCGGTGGGCCTGCATTTGCTGCTGATTGGCTTCATGCTGGTGGGGGTTGACTGGCTGGTCAAGCCCCAGGTCTATCACCCGCCGGTGGAGGTGGTACAGGCCAAAGTCATAGATGACAAACAGCTCAAGGCCCAGGCCGCCAGCGCGCAAAAACAAAAACAAGCCGAAAAGGCCAAGCAGAAGGCTGAGGAGAAAGCGGCCCAGGACAAAGCCCAGCGGGAACAGCGGGAGCGGGAACAGAAGAAACAGCAGGAACAGGAGCGCCAGCGCCAGGCCGAGGAGCAGAAGAAGCAGGCGGCTGAGGCCCAGGCGGACGCTCAAGCACAGGCAAAGCGCGAAGCAGAAAAACGCAAACTCGACGAGCAAAAGAAAGTCCAGGCCGAGGTCGAAGCGAAGAAAAAAGCAGAAGCACAGAAAAAAGCCGAGGCCGAGAAAAAGGCCAAGGCCGATGCAGAGAAGAAGGCCAAAGCCGAGGCGGAAAAGAAAGCCAAGGCTGAAGCAGAAAAGCAAGCCAAGGCCGAAGCCGAGCGCAAGCGCAAGGCGGCGGAGGAGGCCGATCGTAAGCGGCGTGAGGCGGAATTGCAGCAGGCCCTGGAGGCCGAGCAAAACAGCCACGCCATCAACGCCTTTGCTGCCGAGGTGGGCCAGCGGGTGACCGGCAACTGGATACGTCCGCCGGGTTCGGACATGGGTCTGACCTGCAGGTTGCGTATTCGTCTGTCGGATCGTGGTACCGTATTGGCGGTGCAGTTGCTGCAAAGCAGTGGCAACGGCCCCTTCGACCGCTCGGCCGAGGCGGCGGTGTGGAAATCCGACCCCCTGCCGCCGCCGCCAGCCGGGCTGCGTGAGATCAACTTTACCTTTGAACCGGATGCCTAAGTGACAGCCATGACCCGTCTCCTTGTTCTGTTGCTCCTGAGTTTTCATGCCCTGGGTGCCTGGGCCAGTTCCCTGGACATCACCATCAGCGGCGGCACCGAGGCCGCCAGCCCGATTGCGGTGATTCCCTTCGGCTGGGCCGGCAGCGGCGAGCCCACCCAGTTCAATCTGGGCGAGATCATCGCGGCCGATCTCGAACGCAGCGGCCGCTTTCGCACCCTTGAAGAGAAGGACATGATCTCCCGACCGCAGCGGGCGGAGCAGGTCGAGTTCCGCGACTGGCGGGCGCTGGCGATGGATCATCTGGTAATCGGCGAGGTGACGGGTTCCGGCCCCGATGCCTATCAGGCGAGCATGACCCTGTTCGATGTCTACCGTGCCGAGCCCATGCTCAGCTTTCAGCTGCCCTTCAGTGCGCGTACCCAGCGGGCGGCGGCGCATCATCTGGCGGACCTGATCTACGAAAAGCTCACCGGCGAGCCAGGCGCCTTCAACACCAAGGTGGCCTATGTGACATCCACCACCAGCGCCGAGGGCAAGCGCATCGCCCTGCAGGTGGCAGACTCCGACGGCTACGGACCGCAGACCATAGTGGCCTCGGCTGAGCCCCTGATGTCGCCGGCCTGGTCGCCTGATGGACGGCGCATCGCCTATGTTTCCTTCGAGAAGGGCGAGCCTTCCATCTATGTGCAGGAACTGGCCAACGGCCAGCGCCGCAAGCTGACCGCCTATCCCGGGATCAACGGTGCCCCGGCCTGGTCGCCGGATGGCAGCAAACTGGCCATGACCCTGTCCAAGGACGGCAATCCGGATATCTTCGTTCTGGATGTTTCTTCCGGCAGCCTGAGCAAGATCACCAATCATTACGCGATCGACACCGAGCCCTCCTGGTCGCCTGACGGGCGCAGCCTGGTGTTTACCTCGGATCGCGGTGGTCGCCAGCAGCTCTATCTGGTCTCGGCCAGCGGCGGTGAACCCCGTCGCCTGACCTTCGAGGGGCAATCCAATGCCCGCGGCTCCTTCAGCCCTGATGGCAAGAGTCTGGTGCTGGAGACCCAGACCAGCAACGGCTACGGCATCGGCCTGCTGGATATCGCCAGCAGTCGGCTGCGGGTGCTGTCCAACGGCGGTTTCGATGAAAGCCCCAGCTTTGCCCCCAACGGCCGCATGATTATTTATGCCACCAAGGCCGGCAGTGGCGGCAAGGGCGAGTTGGCGGCGGTCTCGGTGGATGGCCGGGTCAAGCAACAACTCAAGCTGCAGGCCGGTGATGTGCGTGAGCCGGCTTGGTCACCCAAGGCCAAATAGGCCAGGCCGCAGAATTGTTTTGTGGGCCTGTGTTTTTTAATGTGAATTTTCGTTACACTAGAGTCAAGTCTTAACTTTTCTCTTAAAGGGTGTTGCTAACATGAAATTTTCAATGAAGTTTATTGGAATCACTTTGGTCCTGTTCCTGCTGGCCGGCTGCGGCTCCTGGAGCAAGAAGAACGCTGCGGGGGCAGATGGCGCCGGTGCTGATGGTGCGCAGACCAGTGGTCTCGACGGCAGTGGCGTGGGTGGCAGCGGCTATGGCAGCGGTGCCGGCTCCGGTGATCCCCTGTCCCAGCGCATCATCTACTTTGATTATGACAGTGCCGATGTACGTCCTGAGTTTCGCGCGGTGATTGCCGCCCATGCCAAGAGCGTCAGCGCCAGCGGCAAGAATGTGGTCCTCGAGGGCCACAGTGACGAACGCGGCTCCCGTGAATACAACATCGCCTTGGGTGAGCGCCGCGCCAATACCGTCATGCGTCTGATGGTGGCCGGTGGCGCTTCGGCCAGTCAGATTCGCACCATCAGCTACGGCGAAGAGCGGCCGGTAGTGCAGGGCGCCGATGGCGAGTCCATGGCGCAGAACCGTCGCGTGGAGATTGTGTACCGATGAGCAAGACAGCAAGCATCGCCCTGGCCGGGGCGCTGAGCCTGATCAGCGCCGATGCCCTGGCCTTGTTTGGCAGTCAGGATCTGGAAAGGCGGGTGGCCCAGCTGGAGCAACAGCTGGGCGCCAGCAGTCAGTCTGATCTGGTGATACAGCTGGAGCAGCTGCGCACTGAGGTTCAGCAACTGCGCGGCGAGCTGGAGATTCAGCAGCACGCCCTCGACGCCCTGCGTCGGCGCCAGCAGGATATCTACACGGATGTGGAGCAACGCCTCGGTGGTGGCGCTCCAGCGGCCCCGGCTGATCCAGCCCTGAACCTGATGCCCAGACCGGAGAGCGCCAATTCGGGCGCCATTGATGCGGGGGCATCCTCGACCTGGGGTCAGCCTCAGTCCGAGCCGAGCGCGCCTGTAGCCCAGGCGAAAACCGCCGATCCCCATCAGGAAGCAGCCTACAAGGCCGCCTTTGAGCAGCTCAAGGCGGGCCAGTACAAAACCTCCATCGAATCCTTCCGCAGCTTTCTGGGCGCCTATCCAGCCGGGCTCTACGCCGACAATGCTCAGTACTGGCTGGCTGAGGCCTACTATGTGCAGCGTCAGTACGATCAGGCCTTGGCCGAGTTCGACAGGGTCCTCAAAGGCTTTCCCCAAAGCCCAAAAGTGGCCGACGCCCTGCTGAAAATGGCCTACATCCAATCGGACAAGGCCAATACCCAGGTGGCGCAGGACCTGCTCAATCGTTTGATCAGCCAGTTCCCCAACAGCACCGCCGCCGGACTGGGCAAGAAACAGCTGGAACGCCTGCGCGCCCAGGGAAACTGATTCGGCCGCATGTCTCAAGGCTTGCGCGTCAGCGAAATCTTCTATTCATTGCAGGGGGAATCCCGTACCGTCGGGATTCCCACTGTCTTCGTGCGCCTTACCGGCTGTCCTCTGCGCTGTAGCTACTGTGATACCCAATACGCCTTCAGCGGTGGAGAAACCCTGTCTCTGGATAGCATTCTGCAGCGGGTAGAGTCCTTTGCCCCCAGTCACGTCACGGTTACCGGTGGCGAGCCGCTGGCGCAGAAGGGTTGCATTGCCCTGCTGGAGCGCCTGCTTGCCCGCGGCTGGGATGTCTCTCTGGAAACCAGCGGCGCCATCGATATCTCCGCGGTGCCCGCCGGTGTATCGCGCGTGCTGGATATCAAGACCCCCGGCTCTGGCGAGGAGAGCAAGAACCTCTGGCAAAACATCTCCCAGTTAAACGCGCATGATCAGATCAAATTCGTTATCTGCAATCGCCAGGACTACGACTGGGCCAAGCAAAAGCTGGTGGAAATGGACCTAATCGGGCGCTGTGAACTGCTGTTCTCTCCCGAGGCGCAGGCGCAGAATCCCACCGAACTGGCGGAGTGGATTCTGGCAGACCATCTGCCGGTTCGCTTCCAGGTTCAGCTGCACAAGCTACTCTGGGGCAATCAGCGGGCACGATGAACACTAGGCAGGGCTCTGACAAAAAGGCCGTGGTGCTGCTTTCTGGTGGTCTGGATTCGGCTACCTGTCTGGCCTTGGCGCGAGAGCAGGGCTATGCCTGCCATGCTCTTAGCTTCAACTACGGCCAGCGCCACCGGGCTGAACTGGAAGCGGCACGTCGTCTGGCCGAGGGGTTGGGGGCGGTGGAGCACCGCATCGTCGCCATGGATCTCGCGGCTCTGGGTGGCTCGGCCCTCACCGACCTGAGCATCGACGTGCCCGAGGAGGGTCATCAGGCTGAGAACAGTATCCCGGTCACCTACGTGCCGGCGCGCAACACCATCTTCCTCAGCGTTGCCCTAGCCTACGCTGAGGTCCTGGGTGCCAGCGACATTTACTTGGGTGTCAACGCCGTCGACTACTCCGGCTATCCCGACTGCCGTCCCGGATTCATCCAGGCCTTTGAGCAGCTCGCCAATCTGGCTACCCGAGCAGGCCTGGAAGGCAGCCGCTTTCGCATCCACACCCCCCTGCTGCACCTGAGCAAGGCCGAGATCATCAGCCAGGGACATCGCCTGGGGATTGATTACCGCATGACCATATCCTGCTACCAGGCCGACCCACAAGGCAGGGCCTGCGGCCGCTGCGACTCCTGCCGCTTTCGCGCCCAAGGGTTCGCAGCAGCAGGTCTGCCAGATCAAACCCGCTACGCTAAGGCTGACTGAACAAACCAGTGCATCGGTTTTGACAAAACAGCCAAATCCAGTAAGATGCACAACTCTTTTGGGCCGTTAGCTCAGTCGGTAGAGCATCCGACTTTTAATCGGATGGTCGTGCGTTCGAGTCGCACACGGCCCACCATATAAATCAAAGGCTTACGTCATTTTCTGGCGTGAGCCTTTTTTC